>NZ_JBNJOJ010000009.1:0-138417 GCF_050113655.1 Vibrio sp. TRT 29B02 | reverse complement strand
GGTATCACTATTACCTGGACACCTGACGGCTCAACCGATGTACTCACACCTGATACCGTCCTCCCCGAGAATGACCATATCCGCTTTTTAGAGTGGTTTGCGAATAACTGGCTAAAAGACTTGTCGCCTCAAGGCGTTATCTAGTAAGCTTCTCGCTCCATTCTCACTATCTGTACAGGTTCACCCTAGACTATGACTTTGCCAAAAATTGCTGAAATCAAAAACCAATGGCTTTATCAGCAAGTAGATGTCGAGTTTCCTACCAAAGAGAGCATCGCGGGTATGGAACTGTACAAAGACGCCGTATCTGTCCGTCAGTACCAAACGTTGTCAGAGATACCGGTGGCGGATAGCCAGATGGCACCAGAAGATATCTTTCTGGTCGACTTCCATCGTCTTACGGTGATGTTTGCATTATTGCAGGCTGGTCGCTGGAGTAATGAGTCCGATCAACAACTGATCGTTGAGTTTTTAACCCAAATCATCTATTCAGAACCTTGCTCACTCTATCTTGGTTTTAAAGAAGGTGAGGCGGTAGCTGCGGCGATAATCACCATAGACCAGCAAGCGGTTCTAATTTCTGATGTTGTATTGAAAAGCAGCGACACTGAAGTGACTGAAGAAGGATTTCTTGCTGCGCTTTACACTAAACTCGATCTGCCACTTGACGATAGCCACACCTTCATCATTGAGCAGTGATGACTTCATCATTGTGCCAACGATAAAATGGTGACATGGTCTAAAAATCTGACATAAACTTCTATTTATCAAGGGAAGTGTTAAGCACATCATTCCATTTAATACTCACTACCTTATTATTTCTCTTGGCGAATTAACAAGGTAATGAGCATGACAGAGTCCCAAGTTCAGTGTGTAATCTTCGATTGTGACGGCACGTTAGTTGATAGTGAGAGACTTTGCTGCCAAGCACTGTGTGACACGTTTGCTCTATTTGGTGCCACCCTCACTTATGAAGCAGCAGCCAGCCATTTCGAAGGCGGTAAGCTTGCTGATATTCTTGCGGCCACTAAGAAGCGATTAGATGTCAACGTTTCTATCGACCAACTCGAACCCGTTTACAGAGATATATTGGATCGACTGTTTGAACTACAGCTAAAGCCAATGGACGGGGTGTTTGATTTATTACAGTTTCTCGATGACAAAGGCATTGAGTACTGTGTCGCGTCAAATGGCCCTAAAGATAAAATCGAGCGTTGTCTTGACCTAACTGGTCTGTTGCCTTACTTCAGCGGTAAAATTTTCTCTGCATTTGATACTAACAGTTGGAAGCCAGAGCCCGATCTTATTCAATACTGTGTGATGAATATGGGGTTCACTCGCGAGCAATGCCTTTATATAGATGACACCCCTAAGGGTTTAGAGGCTGGTGTTAGGGCGGGAGTTCGCTCAATTCACCTTACTGGTCTAAATGATCGTGAACATGTGTTTGATTTGAAAAAGATCCGTCATCTCAACGAGCTTGAACAGATCTTGTGTTGATTTTTTAGTGGCTAGCTGATGAAGCGATTAAGCACTGCACATTAAGCACGGATATGGCACAGTTGGTTGGGGCTAGTTGAGTAACATCTTCGAAAAAAGAACCACACTCTGCACACAACATACTGTCAGATTCAGAGAGTAAGTATTCTTCACTACCACATAGTGGGCAGCACAAAACTTCGTTGAGCTTGTCATTGTTATCCATAAAGGAATCTCTCGGCAGCAAAAATTTAGACTGGATGCTTTTATTAGTTTATTTCTTATTCACTGACAGATTAGCGATATAAGAATGTGCTTACAATTGGATTTTGGTCTAAATTGAGGCCACAGATGAGATGTGTGCCCTAATTTGGTGAAGAAACGGATGCCAAAGCGACAATAGGTTCAATTGTCAATCTGATAAATTAAAAGCCCGTGACTACCACGGGCAATTAACAATCAACTAGGTGCGATTCGCTAGGTAGGCTTGATAGTCGGGGATTTCTATGTCGACTTCTTGTTCGATCAAAGGTGATGCAAACAGTAACTTAGCCGTTGCACGGTTTGTCGCTACTGGGATATTCCATACACTCGCAATACGAAGTAGTGCTTTTACGTCAGGATCATGAGGCACTGCATTGAGTGGGTCCCAAAAGAAAATCAATACATCAATTTTACCTTCAGAGATTAGCGCACCAATTTGTTGGTCGCCGCCCATTGGGCCGCTAATCATGCTTTTGATCGCGAGCCCTGTCTCTTTGCTTAGCATTGTGCCAGTGGTGCCTGTTGCATAAAGAAAATGGCGTTGTAGCTTCTCTTTATTTTCTTTTACCCAACGTAATAGCTCTGGTTTGCAGTTGTCGTGAGCGACAAGCGCCACATGTTTATGTGCAGGCAGGGTACGAGTCGTTTTTTCCATTTAGACTTCCTAATTGTTTTCGTTATAGACGTAAAAAGTGGGTCGATATTCCGAGGGTGAAAGGGATTGGGCAATCACCTTCGGATTGAGTTTGTTTGGTGTCAGTGGTTCTATGATCGGTGCTTGGATCTTTTCGTAAGGTTCGCCTTTCAAATAGTGAACAGCCTGAAGGACAGACAGACGACCTTGTTCGACCATCTTATCTGTCGGGGCAAACTCAACGCGATTTCTCAAAAGACCACGGTAGACACCGTGACTGAGATAAGTTGAAACTAATCCAATTTGCCCAACTTGGTCTGTGCTGCGTAATTCACTGATTGCAGCCTCGATGGCTACTGCGCTGCCTACAATGTAATCCAACTCTGTATTGTCTATGGCATGCTGAACAAGGTTACGCTGTAACTCTTTGTCATTGTCAGCCCATAATGTTTCTACGATATGGATATCACTGCCTTTAAGCGCAGAATAGAGGCCTTTAATGACCGGTTTGGTCCCGCCACTCGATTTCGGGCCAGGTAGAAGCGCAACATTTATTTGACCGGAACCTTGTGGGTGTTTGTTTTTTAAATACTCACCGGTGTAGTAGCCCATCCAGTACCAATCAACACCCACTTCACCCTTCAGAGCGGAGCTGTTTTCTTTGTCTACAATCAGCTGATTTACCGTTGCAAACACAGGGATCGAACCAACGCTCTGACGAAGTGAGCTATAAAACAGATCTGGGGCGACTGTACCAAGAATGATCGCGTCGGCATTCCAACGCACACACAGAGACATATGTTCGCGTTGCTTTTCGAGGTTAAGATAGCCTCCCGCTTCCAATACTCTGAGATCGACGTGTTGTTTCTTTGCCTCATCAACCATCCCGTAATTGACCGACAACCAGTATGAATCTTTTAAATGCGGGTAGATGGCACAAATTCGTAGCGGTTGTTCCGCGTGGGCATTAAATGCCGCTGCGAGGAGTAGCATTGAAGTTAACAGTGTGGCTCGCTTTTGGATAGCTGAGATCAAAGACATGCAGTATTTCGTTGGTAAAGGCGGATTAAACACTGCAAAATATAGCGCATTATAGAAGACTTAAGAAGTGAAGATTCTCGATGTTACTAGCTAAAGCCAGTATTGGACGCAAACTGCTGTTGGCATTCCTTGCGATGGCGTTATTGGTTTTGATTTCTGCGTTAATCGGGGTATTCGGCTTTAGTTCTGTAGCAAAAACAGAGCGAAATGTGGTTAATTCGGCGATCCCGTCAATGATTGAAGCAAGACAGGTGTCCGAATTAAGCTCACGCATCATTTCTTCTGTACAGACGCTGTCCAATGCGAAGAGCGAAGAGCAGCGTCAACGTTCGGGAAAAGAGTTGTTTTCTCAGCTGGAATCTTTGCTAACACATATCAAACAGTTAGGTTCTGATTCGTTTGACTCTGGGTTACTGACGAGGTTGGAGTCGGATGTTCAGATCGTCATCGATACGCTTGCTAAGTTTGGAATTGTGGTCGAGAAAAGGTTATTCCTCAGTCAAGATATTGTGGTACGAACAGGTGAACTTCGGGACCTTGCTCTAGAGCTGGAACAACTTACTCGTACTCAAGTCGCCAACACATCTACCATTGCTGTTGCCAATGTAACTCACATCTACGCACTCCTTGATAAACGCCAGATAGAGCAGGCGTATAACGCGCTTGATGCTCTGGTTGAAGTCGATCTTGATCTATCCGAGCGATTACACGAACTACATCTACTGGCGTTCAAGTTACTTAACCATATAGAGGAGGCGCGTACGGTATCGGATATCAATCGTATTCAAACCATTAGAGAAGAGTTCAGTAGTAATCTGAATATTATGAAACGACGCGTTCAGGCTGTAGAAGATCCTACGCGATCGCAACAGATGGCGGAACTTCTCAAGAAACTTGAACGTCGTGAAGTGGTTTTTGATGTGCTGACTCAACGATATGAGAACGAACGTTCAGCGCAGCAATTGATGCAAGATACTTTGACACAGTTTTCTACACTTAATGCCACCGTAAACAAGCTGGTCGACGAGTCTAATGCTTCAACGACTCGGGCGGTTGAAGAACTAAAAACGACCCTCGATTACGCTCAGCTAACACTAACGATTATTACGGTTCTAGGTATGGTCATCGTGGTGTTGATCGTATGGAAAGTGGTCTATATATCCGTGGTTAAACGTCTTGCAGAATATTCCTCGGCGTTGCTTTCAATCGCTAAAGGACAGTTGCAAGTCGAACTTACCGTTAAAGGTAATGATGAATTGGCACATATGGGGCAAGCGATCATTACTGCACGTAACACGGCAAAGGCTTTAAAGGTGGTCGCAGAAAGTGAAGCCAAGGCGAAGCGAGAACTCGAACAGCATAAGGGCCATCTAGAGGAGCTAGTGACTGAGCGTACTCATCAATTACAACTCGCCAATGTCAGATTAAATGAGGAAGTAGAAAACCATGCACGTGCCCGTCAAGAGGCCGAGCAAGCCAGCCGTGCCAAATCGGCGTTTTTAGCGACGATGAGTCACGAGATTCGCACACCAATGAATGGCGTACTCGGGACTGCTAGGTTGTTAAAAGATACCGGGTTGGACAGTCAACAGGGCCACTATGTCGATGTGATCAATCGCAGTGGTAACGGCTTGCTTGCTATCCTCAATGACGTACTCGATTACTCAAAGATTGAGGCGGGGCATTTAGAAATTCGTCCAATCGACTTTAATCTGCACGCGATGGTGGATGACACCAAGCAATTACTAAATGTAAGAGCTCAAGAAAAGTCGCTGCAACTCGAATATTGTATCGAAAGTGATGTGGATAAATTCTGGTTTGGTGACATGACGCGAATCGGTCAAGTTCTTAACAATCTTGTCGGAAATGCTATCAAGTTCACTGACAAAGGCCATGTCGATATCTATGTTGCTCATGACCCTGACAATGATGGACATCTGTTGTTCGAAGTGTCGGACACGGGCGTAGGTATCAGCGAACAAGAGCAGCTCAACTTGTTTGATGCGTTTACTCAGGCATCAGGAGGATTGAGCAGTAAAGGTGGCACAGGTTTAGGGCTGGCGATTAGTAAGCGATTGGTTGAGGCGATGGGGGGAGAGATCCACCTTGAGTCTTCACTTGGCGAAGGGAGCCGTTTTTGGTTTTCTGTTCCCCTACAGTTAGGTCAGGAAGTACAACAACAAGATACCGTAACCAACTGTAACGTGACCGCACGCGTTTTGCTGATTGAAGACAATCCGGTTAACTGCATGGTCGCTGAAGGATTTTTGGCGAGTATGGGACATCAAGTCATGACGGCGGTTGATGGAAAGAGCGCGAGGAGTGACTTCGAACAGCATTCGTTCGATATCGTACTGATGGATATCAACCTGCCTGATTGTGATGGAATAGCGTTATTAGGTGAGTTAAAACAAATAGAAACTGACTCGTGCAACCGAATGCCGACGCCAATGATCGCGGTATCGGCGCATGTATACAATGAAGAAGTTGAAAGTTACATCGCGGCAGGTTTTGATGGATATCTGCCTAAGCCGCTCGATAAGGACGCACTTAGCCAAATGATCCAAAATAGTTTAGAGGGCAAGTCGTTATTGTTAGAACAAAACGATTGTCATAAAGAATACATGCCAGTGCGACCAGTTAATCAAGCCATTATCGACCCCAAAATAGTGATTGCGGATATGGCAGTGCTAGGGCAAGCCAAAATGGTGGAAATCTGTGGCTTGTTCAGCGATGGTGCTCAGGAGATTGTTACGCAGTTAGATAGCGCGGCTGGGCAAAATGATCAAAGAGAGATTAAACAACTTGCTCATAAACTCAAAGGATCGGCGGGCAGTTTAGGCTTAGGGGCACTGTTCGATTTGTGTCTCGAGATAGAAAAAGCACAGCAACCGTGTGAGATGTATCTGGAGCATCGCAGTGAGCTTTGGTCATTGGTCGAACAATCAAAGCATGCACTTGATGAGATATTAGCTTAGAGGAATTAAATGTATCCAATAGAATCAAAACAATTATTGATGGATCAAATCACGGAAAATGATTGGCAGCTCTTTGAACGATTGCACCAAGATGATGATGTGATTCGTTATGCGTTTGATAAACCGACGAAAGAGCAAATTCGTCAGCGTTTTGAATCTCGTCTTCCAAAGTGGAGTTGGCCTAACAGCCATTGGTTGTGTTTAGTGATTAAAGAGAAACAATCGGGTAACGCCATTGGGGTGACGGGGCTGTGTTTGTCTGAAGACAATCAACAGCATATTGAAGTGGGCTATTTGCTGTTGCCGGAATTTCATGGACGTGGATACGGGACAGAGTCATTGGTTGCGTTGATCGACCATGCTACTCACAACTACCCAATTCAAACGGTTAATGCGATTGTAACCGATGGCAACGTTGCGTCGTGTAAAGTGCTGGAGAAAGCGGGTTTCAGTCTCGCGGAAAGAGAGAAAGACGCTTACCAAATCGGTGGTCAGTATTACGATGACTTGATCTATCGTTATCAGGTTAAGTAACGACAGAGAGGGTTAAAAGCGCTAGTGCTGTGTAATAGGTGATTATCGCAGCAGATAACATTCTTGTTATAAAAAAAGCAGCGAGCGCTGCTTTTTTAGCGTAAATATTTCGCTAGGCCTAAGCAATAGCGAGATCGAGTATCTTACGGCTCTTATCTAAATCTATCGCTTGATGCTCACCTATAGCAACCATGCCATGCATTTGGAGCTGATTTAATACTGCCTCAACAGCTTCTTGCTTACTGCCCTGGTAATCAGTGAATTGTGTCTCAACTCCAAGTGATTGATAAAATGACTCAATAGCGGTGATGGTCTGTTCTGCCAAGTCTTTGCTTGGAGCAAGGCCAAAAACATTGCTTCCCATCTGCTCTAACTTAGCACGCTTAACCTCAATTTGGTTTCGCAGTAGTGAAGGTTGCACAATGGCCAATGAGCGTGCGTGATCAACCCCCCATAGAGCGGTAAATTCGTGGCCAATCATATGCGTAGCCCAATCTTGAGGTACACCTGAGCCAATTAAGCCATTCAACGCTTGGTTCGCGCTCCACATGAGGTTTGCACGCCATGCATCGTTATCACGTGACTCGTACGTTTCACCGAGTTGTTTAAGGTTTTTTAGTAGGGCTTCAGCGTAGCCATCCTGAACCATTGCTTGGTGTTGAACGGTAATATACTGTTCACAGACGTGGACCCACGCATCGACAATACCATTGATAAGTTGTTTCTCTGGCAGAGTCTTCATCACGTCAGGATCCATGACCGCAAATTTCGGTTGGACATGCGGCGTCATGAACGGAAGTTTATCGTGTGTCTCTGCTTTGGTAATCACAGCACCCATGTTCGATTCTGAACCTGTTGCTGGCAATGTTAAGACAGCGGCAAGAGGAACTGCCGAGGTAACCTTGTGCTTACCAGTAAAAATATCCCAGCCATCACCATCATAATGGGCAGCAGCTGCAACATACTTAGAGCCATCGATGACTGAACCACCACCAACGGCAAGAATAAAGTCAATGTGCTGCTCTTTAACAATGGCAACTGCTTTATCCATTGTTTCTTTGGTTGGGTTAGGCTCAACACCTGAAAACTCGGACCATTGATGACCTTCTAGAGCTTTCACGACTTGATCATATACGCCGTTGCTTTTAATAGAACCGCCACCATAAATAACTAAAACTTTTTGATCTGAAGGGATTGCCGAACTGATGCTTTGAATCTGACCTTGGCCAAAGTGAATCTGGGTTGGGTTTACGTAGCTAAATTGCATTGCGACTTGCCTCTTGTTTGCCATGTAATGACGTGTTTGTTTCGCTTTAGTGCATAATAGTCTTGACAAGAGGTCTATTAAAGACCAGATTCTCTAAAAAAGTTGCCTATTTGTATAAATGTCACGGTTGTGGAGAAATTATGACCTTAGCTGAACTAATGCAACAGTATGTTGAGTGTAAACAACTGCACCACCTTGAAGGGATCATTGAAACGGCTATAAAAGGTGTTCATTTTTATCGCAGTAGCCGAGGTAACGCTAGACAACCCTTTGTCTATCAATCTGGTGTGATTGTATTGGGTCAAGGTTCTAAGAACATTTATCTGGGCAACGAACCCGTACGTTATGGGCCGGAAGACTATTTAGTTGTTGGGGTGCCGATGCCGCTCGAATGTGAAGCATTTGTAGAAAATGGTGAACCTTTACTCGGGCTTAGCATCGATATTGATTCCCAACGCCTGCACCGTTTGGTCAATCAGCTTGAACCCCTGAATTGCTTTAAAGCTCGTAGCGACGTCAATGCCAGTACAGGCCTTAAATCGGTCGCAATGGATGCAATGATGCTTGATGTGTGTAAAAGATTAGTACAAGCACTATGTAATCCGATAGAGACAGATATCCTTGCTGAAGGGTTGATGGAAGAGTTGGCGTTTCGAGTCTTGATGAGCCAGGAAGGCTATGTGTTGTTTGATTTGGCAAGACACGAGGGGCATTATGCTCGTGTTGCTAAGTCTTTAGACTATTTGCATAAGAACTATACAGAAACAGTCACCGTGCAAGAACTTGCTCAACAAGCAAACATGAGTATTTCCGCATTTCATCAGGCATTTCGGAGCGTAACGCTTGAGACACCAATCCAATATATAAAAAAGGTCAGACTGAACAAAGCAAGAGAACTGATCCAACTGGAAGGGCTGAAAGCAGCAGATGCTGCGCGATTGGTTGGATACAATAGTACTTCTCAGTTTTCACGCGAATTTAAGCGCCACTTTAATGAAACCCCGAAGGCAAATGCAGCATAAAAGGGGAAACTGACGCTGACATCTTTACAGTGTTTTTTGCCGGCCAATTGGGCAATACTGTTTTCAGAAAAAGAATTATTCTCTTTCTTCCCTATAGGAGATCTAGTCAATCTTCGACAATAAACCTCTTCATGCTAAGCGTGGAGAGGTTTATTTTTTTCTGATGAAATAAATCAAAAATTAGTTATCGATGCAAATTAAGTGTCACCTTGTTGCATGTACAACATTCCATATTGCGAGTCAATTTGGAGTATTGCGATAATCTTCGTGCGAATTTTCCAATCTTATCTAGTGTTATTTTACTGGGGATTTTAAGTCCGTCAGCGTTAATCAAAAATAAATCTAATTGTAAAACAACAAGTTAAGGATTACGGGAAATGCATACATCTAAACCGAACACAATGAAACGCGTGTTCACGCTGAGCTCGTTAAGTGCGTCATGCTTAATGGCGTTTAACAGCTACGCAGCGATAGATTGTACGACTCTAGTTGGTTGGGACTCTACCGTTGCCTATTCAGGCGGCGATCAAGTTGAGTATCAGGGCAAAGGATATCAGGCTAATTATTGGACAAGGAACAATGACCCAGCGTTAAACTCATCGAGCCAGTGGGACTTCTGGAGTGAATTAGGCAGTTGTACTTCAGCAGGAGATAACCAAGCTCCGACGGTGGAATTAACTCAACCTCAAGCGAGTGATGTGATTGCTGAAGGTGACGTTGTCACTCTATCTGCCAACGCAGCGGATGCAGATGGAACAATCAGCAAAGTGGAGTTTGTCGTCGATGGCGCAGTCGTGGCGGAGGTAAGCGTTGCTCCTTATACGTCGACTTGGGTTGCAACATCTGGAGCGCACCAAATTGCAGTAGCATCTTATGATGACGCTGGCGTTAAGAGTCAACTAAGCAGCGTGCAAATTAACGTCAGCTCGAACACGCCAGATAATATTGCACCAACGATAAATATCTCATTGTCGAATGAAGTTGTTGATCAGGGTGCACAAGTTTCCCTTACCGCCAATGCTGCTGATTCGGATGGAACGATCGATAAGGTTGACTTCTTTGTCTCTGGGGCTCTTGTCGGAACGGTCACTACTGAACCATATGTACTTAACTACACCGCGAACCGAGCGGGTAGTTTGCCTGTATATGCAAGGGCGACCGACAACCTAGGTGCCACAACCAATTCAACAACGACTTCGCTGGTGGTTAACGGTGAACCAACGGCAGCGAACTGTCGACCTGACGGCCTGTATCAAACGGAAGGCATCAATGTCCCTTATTGCACCAAGTACGACGAGGATGGACGCGAATTAATGGGCGCGGATCATCCACGTCGAGTTATTGGCTACTTTACCAGCTGGCGCGCGGGAGATGATCCTCAATCCGCTTACTTGGTGAAAGATATTCCGTGGGAACAGCTTACTCATATTAACTATGCGTTTGTAGGGATTGGCTCGGATGGCAAAGTCAATCTGGGTGATGTCAATGATCCGAATAATGCCGCGACTGGAAAAGAGTGGCAAGGCGTCGATATTGACCCAACTCTTGGCTTCAAAGGCCACTTTGGTGCACTCGCTACATACAAGGAACGCTATGGCGTTAAAACCTTGATCTCGATTGGTGGCTGGGCAGAAACTGGCGGTCACTTTGGTGCTGATGGGAATCGCGTTGCTGACGGAGGTTTCTACTCGATGACCACAAATGCCGACGGCTCAATTAACCACGCTGGGATAGAAAAGTTTGTCGACTCTGCGGTGGCCATGATGCGTACCTACCGTTTTGATGGTTTAGATATTGACTATGAATATCCAACTTCAATGGCTGGCGCAGGAAACCCATATGATAAAGATTTTATGGAACCACGCCGTCCGTACTTATGGGCATCGTACCAAGAACTGATGAAGGTACTTCGTCAAAAACTCGATGCAGCTTCCGCACAGGATGGTACGCACTACATGCTCACCATTGCCGCGCCATCCTCTGGGTACCTGTTACGCGGCATGGAAACATTTGATGTAACCAAGTACCTCGACTACG
The DNA here is from genome assembly GCF_050113655.1 of Vibrio sp. TRT 29B02. NCBI lineage: Bacteria > Pseudomonadati > Pseudomonadota > Gammaproteobacteria > Vibrionales > Vibrionaceae > Vibrio > Vibrio sp. TRT 29B02. The sequence goes on along the minus strand of NZ_JBNJOJ010000009.1, from coordinate 127,161 downwards.
TCAACATTATGTCTTACGACTTGCACGGCGCATGGAACGATCATGTTGGTCACAACGCCGCACTGTATGACACTGGTGAAGATTCAGAGTTGGCGCAATGGAACGTTTACAACACTGCTCAGTACGGTGGTATAGGTTATCTTAATACCGATTGGGCATACCACTATTTCCGCGGTTCAATGCCAGCTGGCCGAATCAATATCGGCGTACCTTACTATACACGCGGTTGGCAGGGAGTAACTGGTGGGACGAATGGTCTATGGGGTCGAGCTGCACTGCCAAATCAGGCCGAATGTCCTGAAGGTACGGGTGAAGGTGAAAGCAACAATTGCGGTAACGGTGCTATTGGTATCGATAATATGTGGCACGATACTGACCCGAAAGGGAATGAGATGGGGGCAGGCTCAGGTCCAATGTGGCACGCTAAAAACCTAGAAAATGGTATTTTAGGCAGCTACGCATCGGCGTACAAACTAGACCCAAATAATCCCCAGCACCAACTGGTTGGTACTTATACACGCAACTATGATTCGGTTGCCGTTGCTCCTTGGTTATGGAATGCAGAGAAGAGTGTCTTCCTCTCAACCGAAGATGAGCAGTCAGTTTCCGTCAAAGCGGACTACGTCATTGACAAAGAGATTGGTGGAATCATGTTCTGGGAATTAGCAGGGGACTATAACTGTTATAACCTAGATGCGAATGGTCAACGTACCAGCGTAGATGTGACAGAACAAGCGTGTGCTAACGGTAGTGGTGAGTACCATATGGGTAACACGATGACTAAGGCAATCTACGACAAATTTGCAACGGCGACACCTTATGGCAATAAAGTTGCGACGGGTGCAATGCCAGCAGAAGCCGTCGATATAGCGGTAACGGTGGGCGGCTTTAAAGTCGGGGATCAAAACTACCCAATTAACCCTAAATTAACCTTTACCAACAATACCGGTCAGGTCATTCCTGGTGGGACGGAGTTCCAGTTTGATATTCCTGTCTCAGCGCCAGATAACGCCAAAGATCAATCGGGCGGTGGACTCGCGGTTATCTCTTCTGGACATACCAGAGCGGACAACATTGGTGGGCTTGATGGCACAATGCACCGCGTGTCGTTCTCTTTGCCAAGCTGGAAAAACATGGCCAATGGTGAGGTTTATGAGTTAGACATGGTCTATTACTTACCCATTTCTGGCCCGGCTAACTACACAGTGAAGATCAACGGAGTCGAATATGCATTCAAGGCGGAATACCCTGATCTACCACTTGCAGATCTTTCACAGGGCGGAGACGGTAATGGTGGAACTGGTGGCGACAACGGCGGTACTAACCCAACTGGTCCAGCAGTGCAGTGGGAACCGGGTGTGACCCAAGCTATAAATGGCACTACATACCTCTATAACGATAAGTGTTTTATCGCTAAAAACAGCCCAGGAACTTGGGAATCACCAACCCAATCTAACTGGTTCTGGGATGAGGTGAATTGCCCACTATAAACAAAAAAAGGCCTTGGATTATTCCAAGGCCTTATACGATCAATCTAACTAAAATTTGTAACTTTCAGGAACGACCACAATACCCTTGTCTGATATTTGGAAACGCTTGGCGTCTTGTTTTGGGTCAACACCAATCTCTGTATTGTCGGGGATCACGACGTGCTTATCGATGATGCAGTTGACCAACCTACAACCCTTGCCGACCTTAACACTATCAAAAAGAATGCTATCGACAATGGTTGCGCTATCATCAATGCGAACATTGGATGAGATGATCGAATGTTGCACTGAACCACCAGAATTGACCACACCATTGGCGATGATCGAATTGATGAAAATGCCTTCATTGCCAGTAGCGGATGAGACCGTTCGAGCCGGGGGCAACTGAGGTTCGTAGGTACGAATCCCCCAGCTTGGCTGATACAGGTTCATTGGAGGTATAGGCTCAAGCAAATCCATATTGGCCTGATAAAACGAATCGATGGTGCCAACGTCACGCCAGTAACAGTCTTTTGCAACACGTCCACGATCAGAGCAGAAATTATAGCTATAGACTTTACGCTCATCGATCAGTTTGGGGATGATGTCCTTACCAAAATCATGGGACGAGTTTTCACTGGCTGCATCTTGTTCTAGAACTCTTTGCAAAGTTTCCATCTCAAAAATGTAGATACCCATCGAGACAAGACTTTTATCAGGATCGCCTGGCATAGGGTCAGGGTTTGCAGGCTTTTCACTGAATGTGTCAATCAGCCCATCGGGATTCGCTGAGAGGACACCAAAAGCAGATGCATCTTTTCTTGGCACTCCCATACAAGCGATGGTGAGCGCGGCATTATTCTCAATATGATCTTTAAGCATTTCAGCGTAATCCATGCGATAGATATGATCGCCAGATAGCACAATCACATGTTTTGCATCGCTGCGCTCTAATAACCACAGATTGTGATAAATCGCGTCAGCCGTGCCTTCGTACCACTTGCCACCGCCACGCATTTGCGGGGGAACAACGGTGACAAACTCACCCAGTTCAGGATTAAAAATCGACCAACCATCACGTAGGTGTTTATGCAGCGAATGCGATTTGTATTGAGTCAGCACCAAAATTTTACGCAAACCTGAATGGAGACAGTTAGTCAGCGTGAAATCGATGATGCGGTACTTGCCACCAAAAGGAACGGCTGGTTTAGCGCGGTGATCCGTGAGTGGGCTAAGTCGAGAACCCATTCCCCCTGCGAGTATAACGGTGAGAGTGTCTTGCATTCTAATCTCCATATTAGTGCAGTAAAGGTGATATAGAGAGTAGTACAAGAATTAAGCCAAGAAGAAGGTGCCCGTTAGATCAGTAAGTTAGAAATGGATTACAAAATCAATGTCACGAATTGGTGCATCATAGGTCAAATAGATGCACCAAAATCAAGCAATCGTGCTAGCTTCACAAGCAGGGAGTATGGATACACGGTTACGCCCAGAAGACTTAGACTCATAGAGTGCGATGTCTGCTCGTTTGTATGATTGCTCTGAGCTGTGAGATATTTCAGTCAAGCCAGCGCTCACTGTTACCTTGAGTTCACTTTCAAGATGGATCGCAGTTCGGAGTCGGTTTACAACCACTTCAGCTTCTCTTAGTGAGGTATGGGGCATGATGATAGCGAACTCCTCACCACCAATTCGAGCAATAATGTCGGTTTCACGCAGATGATGTGTAAGTGACTGTGCAACGGATTTAATGACCTGATCACCGCAGTCGTGGCCATAAGTGTCATTAATGCGTTTGAAATGATCGATATCGAGTAGGGCGAGTGCAGTTACTTCATTCTTTTTGTAACGCTTTGTGCGCTGAACTTGTGTCTGCATTTCAGAATCGAATTTACGGCGGTTCCAAAGTGACGTCATCGCGTCTTTTTCACTTAACTCTCTTAGACGGTTCTCAAGTTCCTTACGGTGCGAAATGTCGACGAATGAGGCAACATAGAACTGGATGATGCCGTAGCGATCCTTAACGGTTTGAATTCGCAGAATTTCAGTAATAAGCGAGCCATCACGTCGTCTGTTAACCACTTCACCTTCCCAAAGTCCTTGAGTTTCAAGGATTTTCCACATGTTCATGTAGAATTCTTGTTGGTGTTTACCAGACGCAAACAGTGACGGTGGCTGGCCTTTCACATCTTCGAGTTTATAGCCACTAACGCGGGTAAACTCATCGTTAACCTGAATGATTCTATTATTGCGGTCAGTGATGACCATTGCAGACATTCCATTCATCGCCGCACGAGCGATTTTACTGTCGATACTGTTCTTTTCGTGGTTGTGGTTCCAAGTAACGAAAGTAAACGTAAGTAGCAACAGAATTATGGAAATAAACGTGGCCTGTAAGTAAAGGTCTCTGCGTTGCTCTGAGGTAAAAGAGTGCGCCTCTGACAAAGATGTCTTGGTAAAGAAGATTAACGTGTCGATATTATCAACGCTGTCGAGCTCAACCGTTGTATAAGAAAGCCAGAAGTTCTTATCTTTGATTGTGCCAATGCTGTTGGACTTTAAACTGTTCCATAGGCGAGGGTATTGAAGCGCGATATTCGAACTGGCGTTAGCTTGAACGATATTGCCCAACAACTTATCGTCACCTGACGACATCAGGTAATAGCCTTCTGATGTGACGATATTCGGTAGGTTCAATGAATTGCGCTTATACGCTAGTGAGCGATAAATACGCTGTAAATCGAGGTTAGCGATAAAGTAACCTTTACGCTCACCATCAATTGTAAGCGGGTAAATGATTCGGTAAGCGGGAACAAGCGGAGAGACAGGTTGACCATTTTCTGACTCTATATCAATGCCATAATGGCCAACGTCATTGTTAGCTAAGTTTTTTGCGTAACGAAAGTAATCGCGGTCACCTTTATATTGGAGAGAATTCTTATTAACAATCTCGGTAAAACGTTCGCCGATGTTGATACGAACAATTTCCATGCCTGAATTATCCATTAGGCGAAGTCGAGAGTAGTAGCTTTGTGTACGTGCGATAAGAAGCCAAAACTGTTCGAGAGAATCAATATTTTCGTTACTTGGGTCGGTAATGGTCTGGTTGATCATGCCGTTATTTGACAAGTAACGTAGCGATGATGTCATCTGCTGAAGCGAGGTTTGCAACTCGGCTTTTGCATATTCAAGCTTATTCCGGTTCAACTGTTCAACAAACTGTTCAGTTTTGCTATTTAACTGGTTGAATTGTGTGTAGAAATAGAGAAAAGGCACTAACGACATAGCACAAAAAACAAGCGTAAATTGAATAAAGAGTTTGCTACCGAGTTTGTGCATTCAGAACGACATAAGCTAAGTTAATGGAAAAACCCGCACACTATACAACAAATTCGCACTGCGTACTGTGCCTAGGTCAAAATATGCATGCAATTAGTATGTAATTGCATATGACTATGTTATTGAATTGTAGATTGTTAACTGAACCCATAACAAAAAAAGCACCTCGTATGAGGTGCTTATGCCTAGTAAGGGGGGAGGCAATGAATCGAGTTAAGCCGTTGCCGATGTCGCTTGCTTTGATTCTGTACGGTTTTTGAGGAAAGCGTAACCTAGACCTGTAACCGCAGTACCTGCTGCGATCGCCACAAGGTACATCACAACCGGAGTAATCGCGTTAGGAATTAGCAATACGAATAGACCGCCATGTGGTGCCATTAATTTTGCGCCAAACAGCATAGATAGGGCACCTGTTAATGCGCCGCCTGCCATACATGCTGGGATAACACGCATAGGATCCTTCGCCGCGAACGGGATCGCACCTTCAGAAATAAAGCATAGACCGAGTACGAATGAGGCTTTACCAGCTTCACGTTCACTTTGGTCAAACTTATTCTTAGCAACGAAAGTCGCAAGTCCCATGCCTAGAGCCGGAACCATGCCCGCGGCCATAATCGCAGCCATAGGCGCATAAGTTTGTGAGGCAAGTAGACCAACGCCAAACGCGTACGCCGCTTTATTCACTGGACCACCTAAGTCAAAACACATCATTGCGCCAAGTAGAACACCAAGCAGAACGGCACTGTCTGAGCCCATGTTGTTGAGGAAATCAGTCAGACTGTTCATGATTCCTGCAACTGGGCCGCCGACGATGTAAATCATTACCAAGCCAGTAAATAGCGTCGCAACGAATGGGATGATCAAAATCGGTTTAAGTGCTTCCATCGACTGAGGAAGTGATACTTTATCGGCTAGGAACTTAGCGGCATAGCCTGCAATAAAACCTGCTGCGATACCACCTAAGAAGCCAGCACCAGTAGAGCTTGCCAACATACCACCGACAAGGCCTGGGGCTAGTCCAGGACGGTCAGCAATAGAGAAGGCGATATAACCCGCTAAAACAGGGATCATCAGTGCAAATGCTGAGCCACCACCAATTGTCATTAGGGCTGCGGCAAGAGTGCCTTCTTCTTTAAATGCTTCGATACCAAATACGAACGATAGGGCGATGATTAAACCGCCAGCAACCACGACAGGCAACATATGCGATACGCCCGTCATCAAATGCTTGTAGGCACCTTTTTTATCATCAGCAGCAGAAGAATTCGCATTACCTGAATGGTGGTAGATCGATGCTTGCTCAAATGCATTATCCATTTCTTGCGATGTTTTCTTCAGTGCAGGCCCAGTTTTGGTGCGGTACATCATTTTACCGTTAAAGCGATCAAGGGGGACCTCAATATCCGCAGCGATAATAACCAAATCGGCTTCAGCAATTTCTTGGTCGGTTAATTGGTTTTTTGCGCCCACTGAACCACGAGTTTCGACTTTAATTTGGTGACCACGGCGTTTGCCTTCTTCTTCCAGTGCTTCTGCGGCCATGAAAGTGTGCGCGACACCCGTTGGACAAGCGGTAATAGCGACGATTTTTTTACCAGCCGCAACATGGTCTGAACTCGCGCCCACTGTTGTAGGCTGTGAAAGGATTTGCGCATTGTTGAGTGCGGTTTGCAAAAATGCGGTTGCATCATTAACCACAGAGCTTATTTCGGCTTGGTAAACTTTTTTACCTACAAAGCGCGTAGTATCAACAGGCGTATTTGACGCGATGATAATTGCATCGGCTTGCGCGATATCATCACTGCTAAGTAAGGTTGGCTCAATCACGCTTGACTGGCATTCAATCTTTGCATTCCAGCCCAATTTCGCTGCTGCTTGTTCTAATAGTCCTGCCGCGAGGATGCTGTTTGCAACACCGCTCGGACAAGCTGTAATAATAGCAATATTCATACTGATAACCTTCTGTTCCTTAGTGTTTGTCTAAGTGCGTATTAGGGTAAAGTTCGCTGACTTCAGTTTGCAGCTTGATGTTTTCCAGTTGTTCCTCACTGGTTAGTCCTACGCCCACTTGGCTAACTGCCAGAGCTGACAGTGCAGTTGCGAAGCGAAGTAATTCTTGTTTTTGCATTGATTGCATATGGCCCCAACACAAGCCAGCCACAAGCGTATCGCCTGCACCGACTGTGCTAATCACGTTCATTCTCGGAGGTTGAGCTCGAAGCCACTGGCCCTGATTGAGCCACATCACACCATCGGCTCCCATTGAGACGACGATGTTTTCGATGCCCTTATCGCTGAGAGTCTGAGCGGCCGTTTGGCATTGTTCTGGTGTAGTGAGGTGCTGGCCGATGAAATCACCTAGCTCCTCTTCGTTTGGTTTGATTAGCCAAGGACGCGCATCTATACCTGCGCGAAGCGCAGATTTACTGCTATCAAATAGAACTTTCTTGCCTTTTTGGCGGAGTTGTTCGATCCAAGTGGCACATTGCTCTGCACTTACACCACCCGGCAAACTACCCGCTAACACAAAGTAATCATGGGTCTCAGCGAGTGAGAAAAGGGTTTGCTCAAAACGCATCACATCGGCAGGAGTTACTTGCACGCCAGGAAAATTGATGTCACTGACTTGACCACTGGATTCAACAAGTTTTACGTTGATACGTGTCGCGCCTTCGACTTCAATGAACTGATTATCCACACCGATTTGATCAAAAAGTTGTTGAAAGAGTTCAGGATTGTCTTTGCCGAGGAAGCCGGTAACAGTGACATTAGCCCCGAGGTCGCTAAGTACTTTTGCAACATTGACGCCTTTACCAGCCGCATGAAGGTTGCTTTTTTCAACAAGACTTACCGAACCGGTATTTAATCTGTCTAGTGTGCCAGTCAGATCGAGGGCAGGGTTTAGTGTGATAGTTACCACTCGGTTAGTTTTCACTTGATTCATACCGTTTCCTTAGCCTTCACCTAGGCCAGAAGCGATTGCTTTACCGATGGACTCCAACGCCATTGATGCGTCAGCACCTTCAGCTGAAAACTTGAGTTGATGACCATGTTTAACACCTAAAGCGATAACTTTCATCAGACTCTTGGCGTTGACCTCTTTACCATCACCATCAAGGTTTGCGACACGAATGTTTGATTCAAATTTCTTAGCTTCTGCAACCAACATAGCGCCTGGACGTGCATGCAGGCCATGGGCGTTTTTGATTTTAAATATCGCACTATTCGTCTCTTCGACGTGCGATGAAGATTGAGACTCACCCGTTAGCAGCGACAGCACTTGTTCAACAGAAGCGTCGATTAGCTTACTTTGCTGCTGGTTGAATACGAGTTGTGAAAGCTGGTTAAGGATAGGTTTATGGGCGCTATTACATGCACTAAAAGCAACGAGTGCGCGTACTTTTTGACCTTCAAACTCGCAGTCGTTTGCCGTTGAAACAAACGATACGCCAGTTCGTGTGACTTGCTTATTGCTACCTACTAACCATAAACCTTGACCAAGGTGCGTAGGATTTTTTGATACGATGTCTGCAACAAACTCAGAACCCGCGCAACCAGTGTTTTTCAGTAAACCCGCAGCAACAGCGCTCATCTGAACCATGTCGCTAGCAGGGAACTGCAGTTGTACTAATGACGCGTCGAAGTCAGCCTCAAGTTGAACATCACCATTGAGCAACGCGATAATTTCTTGTGCGCTTTTAGCATCGCGTAGACGCTCTTCTACACCATCCGCGGATAGTACTTTAGTCAGTTGTTTAAGAATGCCGAGATGTTCATCTGATTTAGCCGCAATACCAATCGCGAGGTAAACTTTGTTGCCTTCTCCCCATTCAACGCCTTGAGGGAAGTGGTGGACAGCAACACCTGTTGTTTTAACCATTGATCGTGTATCAGTAGTTCCGTGAGGAATCGCGATGCCGTTACCTAAAAATGTCGAGTTTTGCTTCTCTCGGTTCAGCATGCCTTCAACATAGCCTTGTTCCACAAGACCTGCTTGGGTGAGGCTTGCTGCGATGTTTTGAATCGCTTGAAATTTGTCACTTGCTACTTGAGCGAGTGTGATGTCGCTATTTGCTAACTTAAGCATGGCGCTTCTCCAGCCTTAAGGATTTTAAAAGGGTTAATTGTGCCCAAAAAGTCACTCGCTTTTTGCTGACATCAGCTGAATCGATTCAGCAAAAAGACAAAAATATGTGGATTCAGCATCATTTCACTCTAACTGATTGAGTTATAAGGAACCTATTACATTCACTATCGCTATATTTGAGTGATTTGGCTCACTTTATGAGTGTTGCTGAATCCTTTCAGCTTTTATACTGAATCGTTTCAGCATATAATTCAACTCATCGAGAGATCCTTTATGAAGTATTATGATCTCGCGCACAGAACAAAGGTTGGTGATATGACACTGGATGAAATAGCCAAATTGGCAGGGGTTTCGAAAACCACTGCCAGCTATGTAATCAATGGTAAGGCTCAAAAATACAGAATTAGTGAGAAAACACAGCGTAACGTCATGGCTGTGGTCGATGAGCATAACTATCGCCCAGATCTGGCGGCCAGTACGCTTAGAGCAGGGCAAAGCCGTTCGTTTGGCCTGATAATTCCTGATTTAGAAAACACCAGTTATGCGCGTTTAGCCAAACTCTTGGAGCAAAATTCTCGCTCAGCGGGCTATCAGATTTTAATCGCATGTTCTGATGATGATCCAGAAACTGAAAAAAGTGTTGTGCATGCGTTAGTGAGTCGAAAAGTGGACGCGCTGTTTGTTGCTAGTGTCATACCAGAAGCTAGCGATTATTACATCGACTTGCAGAACCGAGGGACTCCCGTTATTGCACTTGACCGTCCTTTAGACGACGAACATTTTTCTTGCGTGATCAGTGAGGACTTTGGTGGTGCTTTCGAATTGACGAAGTCGGTTTTAAGTGACAGTGTCACTAAGGTCGGGCTTATTGGCGCCTTACCTGAGTTGAATATATCTCGCGAACGTGAGCTTGGATTCAAAAAGGCGATTAAACAACATCAGGCTCAGTACACCATTGGCTATGGTGAGCACTTTAATCGTGCGGATGGCAAAAAGGTATTGAGTGACTGGTGTGATAGTGGTCAGTTGCCAGATGCGATTGTTACTACGTCATACACTCTGCTTGAAGGGGTTCTTGATGTGCTGTTAGAGCGACCAGAACTCGCAAGTAAGCTTAAAATCGCTACGTTTGGTGACAATCGTCTCCTTGATTTTCTTCCTATGCCAATTAACTCATTGCCACAGCAATTTGAGCTAATTGCTGACAGCGCGATGGCACTTGCCCTCAATGCCGCGTCAAAGCGTTACCAGCCAGGGGTTGAGCTGGTGCCAAGAAAGATTGTGGTTCGCTAACGCTAAGACTCGAAATAGAACGCCCAGCATTGAGCTGGGCGTTCTTATTTTGGCAATCGTATCGAAAGGTTAGTACTGGAAACGCACTGACATCGTGATTTGTGGGCCATATAAGCCGTTATTACGCGTTTCAGCAGAAAGCGAAAGTTGCTGAGTCGAATGGAAACGAACGCCAGCATGAGCAACGGATGAATCGTCGTTACGGCCAAGTCTTGCCGTTGCTTCGACTTGATCAGTTAGCCAAAGACGAACACCAATATTCACTTCAGCTTGAGTTTCACTTTCACCGCCAGCTTCTTTAGTGAACTTTACTTGGTGAAGTAATAACTGACCGTAAACATCGGCAAACTGACTAATTGGGCCGTTGAAGCCAATACCGCCAGCTAAGTCATAGTCCTTATCGAATTGGGAATCGGCACGGAGTATAAAATGCGAGTTTTCAGTGAAGAAGGTACTGAATTCTGCACCTGTCATTTCAGGCCCAATCGCAGTACGGACTTCGAAGAAGTTGTAATTGAAATTATTTGCTTGGGCGCTTCCACTGATGCCTGCGAATGCTAAGGCACTGGCCAAAATGATCTTTTTCAAATGTAGTCTCCGACTAACAACAATAAATTGACTAAAAAAATGGCTTGCAATAAGCAAGCCAAATAATAACTTAATCGAGAGACTAATTCATTTAATTATAGAATTTGGATATGATCTACTTCAATTTCTGGGGTTCTACCACCTTCATATTCACCAAATAGACGAACTTTTGTGGTCTCGTTAATTGGTTGGGTCATGATGATGTCATCATCGAGTTCCACTTGAATCTCACCTTTACCGTCAGAGAAGATAAACGTATCGCCTTTCACCTGACGTAACAATGTACCTTCGACGACCACGTTTCGCTCGGTAAACATGCTCGTATCAGCTAGCAAGGTATCAATGCTGGTGATTTCTACAGGCCCTGTGTATGAAACGCGGCTTGATTGTTTGTGGTGTCCATCGTTTGCCATTGCAAAAGTAGGAGCAAGGATTAGAGTGGCTGCCGTTGCGAGAATCATTTTTTTCATTTTTGTGTTCCTTGTTTAACTAGGTAGTATCAAATCGATGATGCTATTAAAGCAGGCGCTTCTTGAACCATTGCTGAGTATGAGATTCATATTCCGTTCATTTTTTTGAGGAAATAGTTAAAAAACGTTTATTATGACTCAACGCTAAACCACGATTGATAAAACAAATGCAGTCCAATTCAAAAGCTCTTATGGTTCAGGGAACCACCTCAGATGCCGGTAAAAGTGTCCTTGTGGCAGGTTTATGCCGAGTGCTCGCCAGAAAGGGCGTTAAGGTCGCGCCATTCAAACCACAAAACATGGCACTCAATAGTGCAGTAACGCCGGACGGCGGTGAAATTGGTCGTGCACAGGCGGTGCAAGCGTTAGCGTCGAATATCGAATCAAGCGTGCATATGAATCCTGTGTTACTCAAACCTCAAAGCGACACTGGGGCGCAAATTATTTTTCAGGGCAAAGCGACGACCACGGTCGATGCGATCGGTTACCAGAGCTATAAGAAAACGGCTTTACCGATTGTTATGGAATCGTTTGCCATTCTTCAGCAACAATACGATACAGTGCTTATTGAGGGAGCCGGAAGCCCCGCAGAAATTAATCTTCGAGAAAACGATATTGCTAATATGGGATTTGCTGAGCAAGCCGATGTCCCTGTGATCATTGTTGCTGATATTGATCGCGGTGGCGTCTTCGCTCACCTATACGGAACGTTGGCACTGCTATCGGAATCAGAGCAACAACGAGTAAAAGGCTTTGTAATTAACCGCTTTCGGGGTGATATTTCGTTGTTACAATCAGGTTTAGATTGGCTAGAACAGAAAACGGGTAAACCTGTCATTGGTGTCTTGCCATATTTGCACGGCTTTGATCTTGAGGCTGAAGATGCGATTAATGCGCAACAGGTGACTGGAGAAACGAGCCGTTTAAATGTTGTTGTCCCGATCTTGCCGCGCATCAGCAATCATACTGATTTCGATGTTTTAAGGGTAAACCCTGATATTAACTTCCGCTACGTAACGAATGGTCAGCGCATAGACAATGCCGACTTAGTCATATTACCCGGTTCAAAAGCGGTACGCAGCGATTTGGAATACTTGCGTAGCCAAGGCTGGGATAGTGATATCCAGCGCCATATACGTCTCGGCGGTAAAGTAATGGGGATCTGTGGCGGCTATCAGATGCTGGGTGAGTGGGTACATGACCCACTTGGTATCGAGAGTACGGCAGGTTCAAGTGTTGGGCTTGGTTATTTGCAGGTCGATACTGAGCTAAAGCCACATAAGACATTAACGAATGTCCAAGGAACGCTGACTTTAGGTGGACAAACAGCGACGGTTAGCGGTTATGAAATTCATGCGGGCATCACTTCTAGCTGTGGTTTCGCCCCAATCGTATTGGACTCATCGGCGGCTGATGGAGCAATTAGTGATTGTAATCAAGTGTTTGGTAGCTATTTACATGGTATCTTTGATGATCCGAAAGCGGCCGACACCATATTCCGCTGGGCAGGCGCTGGTAATGTGGCACAGGTCGATCACAAAGCGAATCAGCAACGCGCGATTGACCGAATTGCGGATGCAATTGAACAACATCTCGATCTCAAACAACTTTGGCCTGAACTGTATAAGTGATGACAATAAAAAATCTCCTAGCAACATTTGGTGCGGGCTTACTTCTATCCGCGAGTGTGTCAGTACAAGCACAAGACAAACTCCGCATCTATGCGGCTTCATCCATGACCAACGCGGTGAACGAATTGGTCAGTGAGTTTGAAAAACAGTCGTCGATTTCGGCTACTCCTGTTTACGCCGGTACCTCGTCTCTCGCTCGACAAATCCACCAAGGAGCACCCGCTGATGTGTTTATCGCGGCAAATGAAAAATGGATGAATTACCTTATAGAACAGAAGGTTATTAATGGTGACATTGTAACTAATGTTGCTCATAATCAGCTCGTCGTCATCACTCCGGTTAACCACCAAGGTTCTCTGGACATCAATGATAGCGCCTCATGGCTAAACTATCTTCAAAAAGGGCGTATTGCCATAGGGCAGACCAACGCGGTTCCAGCAGGCATCTATGCTAAAGAGTCTCTAGAGAGTCTCGGTATCTGGAGCGCCGTTGAGCGATCCCTTGCACCGACCAATAACGTTCGCATTGCACTTGCGCTGGTTGAGCGTAACGAAGTGCCTTTGGGAATAGTCTATAAAACGGATGCGTTAATGAGTGAGGGGGTTAAAATTATTGCCCGCCTCCCGGAATCGAGCCACTCGCCGATTGTCTACCCCATGGCTCAACTTAATGCTAAGCCGCAAGTAGAGGCATTCGCGCAGTTTATGAAAACACAACAGGCGCGCAACGTTTTGCAACGCTATGGATTCGAAGTCGAACATCAATAGGAACTGAATGTGCTAACAGAATACGAATATCAGGCACTTTTGCTCAGCCTCAAGGTGGCATTTTTTGCCATTCTCTGGCTCATCCCAATGGGTATTGGTATAGCATGGGGTCTTGCACGTAAACAATTCGTTGGCAAAAGCGTTGTCGATAGCTTGGTGCACCTGCCACTGGTTTTGCCGCCCGTTGTGATCGGTTATCTGTTGCTAATCTCTATGGGTAGACAAGGGTTTATCGGTCAGTGGCTATATCAACAGTTTGATATTGTCTTTTCATTCAGTTGGAAAGGGGCAGTATTGGCGTGTATCGTTGTTGCTTTGCCATTGATGGTGCGCTCGATTCGTTTGAGTTTGGAGAGCGTTGATGTCAAGTTGGAGCAAGCTGCGGCGACGCTTGGCGCTTCACCAGTAAGGATCTTCTTCACCATCACTCTTCCGTTAACGATTCCTGGGATAATTACAGGGACGATGCTCTCCTTTGCGCGCAGCCTTGGTGAATTTGGTGCTACCATCAGTTTTGTATCGAATATCCCAGGCGAAACGCAAACTATCCCGTTGGCGATGTACAACTTTATCGAGACTCCTGGTTCAGAAACGGAAGCGATGCGTTTATGCATTATCTCAATTGCAATCGCGTTGAGTTCTCTGATTGCCTCCGAGTGGTTAAGCCGAGTCGGTGCTAAGCGCTTAGGGGGCAACTTATGAGTTTGGAAATTTGCTACCAACAGTCACTGGGCGAAGCCAATTTTGATATCGATATTCATTTACCAGAGAAAGGTATCATCGCAATATTTGGCCGTTCTGGCGCGGGTAAAACCTCATTAATTAATGTCATTGCTGGGCTAACCACGCCATCACAAGGTCGCATTGTGATAAATGGTGATACACTGTTTGACTCCTCAAAGCGCTTTAATAAGCCGGTTCACAAACGCAACGTTGGCTATGTATTTCAAGATGCTCGGTTGTTCCCACATTTTAAAGTCAGCCGAAATCTTACCTATGGAGTTAAGTCGGCAGATCCCGTGCATTTTGATGACGTTGTGCAACTCTTAGCGCTCAGAACCTTGCTTGATCGTTATCCTCACCAGCTTTCAGGGGGCGAGAAGCAGCGCGTTGCCATAGGTCGTGCGCTATTGTCTAAACCGAGCATTCTATTGATGGATGAGCCTCTCGCATCCCTTGATTTACCACGTAAACGTGAGGTGTTGCCATATTTGGAACAGTTAGCCCACAGCATTGAGATTCCGATTATCTATGTCTCGCATAGCTTGAACGAGGTTTTGCGTTTAGCGCATCATCTGGTTGTGGTAGAACAGGGGACAATTGCGCTAGCGGGACCGATAGATCAAGTCTGGTCTTCACAGGTAATGAAGCCATGGCAGTCCTTTTCAGAGCAAAGCTCATTGTTCGAGGGTCGCCTTATTGAGCACAATGCCAAATACGCATTATCTAAGGTCGAACTTGCTCCAGATATCAATTTGTGGGTGCAAAAGGTTGATGGAACAATTGGGGCGCCTGTTCGCCTACAAGTTAGGGCAAATGACGTGTCATTGATGCTTGAAGAGCCGAAACGAACGTCAATCCGCAACATCTTTTTGGCGACGATAGCCAGCATTGAAACATACTCAAGTGGGCAAGAACGACAGAGTGTATCGATCCAGTTAAAGTTAGCTGAAAACTGTTATTTAGGTGCCACAATCACCGCTTGGGCGAGAGATGAATTAGCCTTGACCGTAGGCATGAGCGTTTATGCGCAAATCAAAGGTGTCAGTGTTACTCAGAGAGACATTGTACTATCGAACTAAAAAACGCCGCATTTAGCGGCGTTTTTAAACTCTACTATTTCGCGAATACGTCAGTAAAGTCGCGTTTTAGAATAGGGTCACGGCGTGCTTTCTTAATTTGCTTGACCATATCTTTCACACAGTTGTGAAGGACTTGATCAAGCAGTTGAGCACGGTACTCTTCTTTTTGCTCTTCAGTCATCTCTTTCGGTAGGTTTAATGAAGGAAACTCTTCCATTACATTAAGACCAGCAAATGCCTGACTTACTGAAACAAGTGCATGAAACTGTTCAAAGTTATCCAAAACGTTTTGTGCGCTGTTTGGTAGCTCATTCCAAGATTCACGAACGGCTTCTTCAGAAACTTCATGGATTGACGTCACCATGTAGTGCATCGCTTCCGGAACTTGGTCAAACTCAATTACTTGACGAAGTTCTGCTGATACTTCTGCTAAGTCTACTTTTGGTTGTTCTGTTTGATTAACGTCAGACATGTATGATTTCTCTTAAAATGTATTTAGTAACCGCGCTATCGTAAAAAAATGGCGCTAAAAGTCAACCTTCAATGGATGAATAACCCGTGGTAGAGTATGCTTTTATTAAGCGTGTGATTTCTTGATTGTTTTTCCGGCTTAAACGAAGATTTGACGATTTATTAGCGGATACCCGCACTAGGATATTAATAGAGTGGAAATAAACGGTTCTTCCATGAAGATTTTGTTGGTTGATGATGTTCAGATGGAGCGTATTCAACTGGCAATTCGTCTCAAGCAACTTGGCCATACGGTCGAAATGGCTGACTCTGGTAGCCGAGCACTTGAGCTCTATCCACAGTTTGAACCTGAATTGATCCTCTTAGATATCTCTATGCCTGACATGAACGGCTTTCAGGTCTCACGCAAAATTCGAGAGCTCTATCCTGACTGGGTTCCTATCATCTTTCTTAGTGGGCATGATGAGCCAAGCATGGTCGCAAATGCCATTGAGGCTGGTGGTGATGACTATCTCGTTAAGCCCGTTGATAAAATTGTCCTAAATTCTAAGCTTGTTGCGATGCAACGCATTGCCTTTATGCGTCGTGAACTGAAACAAAAAACCGCAGCGCTGGCCAAAGCCAACCAAGAACTTGCCCAACTCGCTCAAGAAGATGGTTTGACCAAAGTTAAAAATCGTCGCTTTATCGATTCAGAGCTTAAAGAGATGATCACGTTACATGGACGCCATGAACTGCCATTGAGCTTGATATTACTCGATGTTGATCGCTTTAAGCTTTACAACGATAACTACGGTCACTTGGAAGGGGATCGTTGCTTAGTCACTATTGCTTCGATCATTAACGGTTTGTTCGAAAGAAGTGGTGAAGTCGTAGGTCGTTACGGTGGTGAGGAGTTTGTTGTTATTCTCGGCCATAGCGATGAAAACAAAGCGCACACCGATGCTCAACGCATACAAGATGCATTGGAAAATGCCCAAATAGCGCACGAATACAGTGACGTTGCTAATTACGTGACGGTGTCACAGGGTGTGTTCAGCAAAGTTCCTACCGGTCGTGAAAGTATCGACGAATTTTATGACTCCGTCGACAAGTTACTCTACCAAGCTAAGGTGGCGGGGCGTAATCAATTTAAGTGTTCAAAATAGTCAAATGTTCGTATTGCCTAACCGGAACTTTGACGTTAACTTATTCTTATTATTGATCTAATTGAGTTCAGGTCTCGATGTCTGTTTCACGGCTATCTCGCTATGTATCCCTGCCTTTAGTGCTTGTGTCACCGTTCGCGTGTGCGAAGGGCAGCCAAGCGTATCAGGCCTATCTGGAACAAGCTTTTTCAGCGGCTATCGTGCTAACTGATAGTGACGTTTTTACCTTCGGTGTCCACGATTTCGATCCAAACGAGTGGTTCAATCTCGACAACGAAGATATCGGCTCACAGGAGTCGGTTCTTTTGCGTCAGCAAATTGCGGTTTCGGCGCTACCATATACCTTTGATCTTAGCGACGATGAAGCGATCCATAAACACCAAATCTTTACACGGTTGTCAGTGCTTGCTTCGAGACAAGACTACGAAATCCGCGCACAGGATAGAGATGATTATCAGCACGAGTTTGTGTTAGGTGCGTTTACTGCCTACCGATATAAATACCAGCTGACAGACTTTTGGACAGTGACCCCAGGCGTTGGCTTACATCTCCAATATTTTAGAAATAATCACGATTACCGCAGTGATTTCTCTAATAATGTCGTAAAACCCGCATTGGATAATGTCATTTTTAACACTGATGCCTGGGCGCTATCGGTTGAACCACATGTTGAATTTAAGCACAACAAACCCACCACATGGGGAAGTTGGAATTGGTCGTCATCTTTCCACTATTTTTATGGACAAGGTTGGGGAGAGGCTAACTTTGGAGAAGTCGGCAATCCAGAAGGTTGGTATAGCGCGAATGGTATTGCAGCCTATTACAACGTCAGCCGTTTCGGGCGCTCAGTTCAATCTATCTACAGTAGTTTTCGACGAATAGATATTGGTGGCGATACCAGCAAACCACTTGGTACTTCATTCTATTACGAAGGGTCTGTCGGTTGGTTAATGACGCCACCGTTTGAATCGGATTGGATTGATAATGTTGGAATCGGCCTGAATATCAATTACGGGAGTAATCTCAAAGGGGGCAGTATTGTACTGTTCTTTAATCAGGCAGATTGACGGCTAGGCGAGACAGACCTGATTTCGTCCAGACTTTTTGGCCTTGTATAAAGCCTCGTCTGCACTCTTCATAACCGTGGAGACATCCTTGGTTTCGCTGCTGTCTGCAACCCCAATACTGATGGTCACATTAACGCTCTCTTCGTTCTTTTTCGGCCCACGTTTTTTAGAACCTAATTTGTCACTCTTTGGACGAGAATCCTGATCGCGCAGGGTCATTTCGTAAGACTCAATCGAGGTTCTAAGCCGTTCAAGATGATCTTTTGCTTCGTCAGCCAGCTTTCCTTTGAACAGGACAGTGAACTCTTCACCTCCATAGCGATACACCTTGGCACGTCCACCAACGAGCTGTAAGCGACTCGCAACAAGTTTAAGCACATCATCGCCTGTATCGTGCCCGTAGGTATCATTGAATGACTTAAAATGGTCGATGTCCAGCATGGCAATGGTGTAACGCCTGCCAAGATGGCGTAAATCAGACTCAAGCGCTAGGCGACCAGGGATATCGGTCAATGTATCTTTAAACGCCAATTCGTAACTGGCAGACAACAAGTAGACCAATAGCAAGATACCAGCGAGAGAGAACATGGTGCTCGAGATATGCGGAACATGGAAAAAAACAAATGTGGTCGACGCGAGCAAAGCTGACGAATAGAGCACGACATCGATTATCCGATTTTGACTCAGCACACAGATGGCAAATATCAGCACCATAGCCAGTAGATAGACGACGAGAATAAACGGCAGCTTTGAAACGGTTGGGATCACAAACAAAAACGTCTCATTAATGTCGTCGAAGCCGCCGTCATAGAAATGCGTCAGAATGAGATAACACCACAGTACAAAAAGGCCAAGCTTAACCAAGTAGATGGCAAAAGAGTGTGAGAACAGATTGCTGTCCTTGTAACTAAACACTAAAACTAACGCGATAGGTAGCAATGCTGCCAGCAGCGAAAGCTCTAAGATTGTGGTGCCAGAAGACAGAGGCGACTGTAAACGGTTTTGGATCAACCAGTAAGCCACTGCTAGGGCGCTCGCCGTCATAGCTATTCGACTTTGTTTAAATGGATTGGCAAGCAAAATAGCCGTTGCGAACAAAACAAAAGGCATTTTGGTGACGAAACCGAGGTTCGCTTGAGTGAGTCTCACTACATTGTCCATGCCGAAGGCGATAAACGTCAGCAATAGCAGAGGTAACGCAATTCGGAACCAATTTGTAGTGACGACGGAAAACGACATGAAACCTAGCCTGAATAGAAACAATTGTTGATTAATAACTCGTTAAGAATACTTTTATTTGATGAATTTCCAAGCTTTTTACTAAACTTATCTATGAAAACCTAAGGCGTGTATGAATTGTGTTCAAAAAATGGTGTTTGATTACTCATCACTATGAAAACCACATGCCGCGATGAAGTAAGCAATGTTAGGATAGGTAACTCTTAAAGGGAGTTGAGTTATATGCAGATTAGTGTTGACGTACATAACTATATGGAAACCTTGGTCGGGCAAGTTTTAGCCCAGCCAGATTATATTGAAAACTTTGATCATGAGCAGTTGGCTGATCTAGCGTGCTTAGCATTGAGTCAATTGAGGCCTGTATATATTCGCCATGACATCGATTTTTTGTCTGCGTTGCCTGAAGAACGTTTAGTTACCTTAAAGCAATACGCGACAGTGGCTGTTGAAGCCGCCAAGACAATGATTGTTGACGACCGACGTAAAAATAGGAAAGATGAAGTGCCTGTAGTATTCAGCAAGCAGGTATTTGATGATGACATTGAACTTGAGTGGTTCGAAAAACCACTTTTGCACAAGGCGAAGTAATTAACCAAGGAGTAGTGTGTGGGACTTTTTTCTCGCTTGTTTGGGGGCCAGAAAGCGCAACCAGAAGTTGCCGTAGAACCTGTTGAATATAAGGGTTATTTGATCTATCAAGAAGCACAGTCAGAGGGTGGTCAATACCGGATAGCAGGGCGAATCACCAAGCAGTTTGGTGAAGAGATAAAATCACACCGTTTTATTCGCTCGGACGTTTTGCCAACTGCGAACGATGCCAACGAATTTATGTTGAAGAAAGCGCAAATGTTCATTGATCAAATGGGCGACAACATTTTCCAATAAGATCCTATCGCAAATTGATAAGCATCATAAACTTGAGAGTCATTAGTCGTTATGCTGATGGCTCTTTTTAGTATTTAGATGCTACATAATCGGTTGTTTTAACGGTAATTTTTCCCAACTGGTTAGACCTTTTCTGACCTAATCTGTGGCATATTGCTGAACGATCTAACCAGCTGGTTTATTCATTCCCAACGGTTATATGTAATGATATTTTGTGTTTTTGTTACAAAATGCTTGAAGTATCTAAATTCGTTGGATAAAAACAGAACAATCATTGTTGCTGATAGTCAAGGAATAGCTAATGCAAATTGGTGTGCCAAAAGAAATACTCGCGGGTGAAACGCGAGTGGCTGCCTCGCCGAAATCGGTCGAGCAGTTATTAAAATTAGGCTTCGAAGTTAACGTAGAGGCTGGGGCAGGTGAACTCGCGAGTTTCGATGACGCTTCTTTTGAAGCGGCGGGAGCGAAAATCGTATCTACCGAGCAGGTTTGGGAGTCGGATTTGATCTTAAAGGTCAATGCGCCTCTTGCAGATGAAAAGAATGATGAAATTGCACTGCTAAAAGATGGTGCAAGCTTAATCAGTTTTATCTGGCCAGCACAGAACCCGGAGTTAATGGAAAAGCTTTCAAGCAAAAATATTAACGTAATGGCGATGGACGCTGTGCCGCGTATCTCAAGAGCACAAGCCCTTGATGCGCTGTCTTCCATGGCGAACATTGCTGGTTATCGTGCGGTCGTTGAAGCTGCGCATGAGTTTGGTCGATTCTTTACCGGTCAGATTACTGCCGCAGGTAAGGTTCCACCAGCGAAAGTACTCGTTGCGGGGGCGGGTGTTGCTGGTCTTGCGGCTATCGGTGCGGCTGGCAGTCTCGGTGCGATTGTACGTGCTTTTGATGTTCGTCCTGAAGTTAAAGAGCAAGTCCAATCAATGGGTGCTGAGTTCCTAGAAGTCGACTTTAAAGAGGACTCGGGATCTGGCGATGGTTACGCCAAAGAAATGTCGGATGAGTTCAACAAGAAAGCGGCTGAACTTTACGCTGAACAGGCGAAAGATGTTGATATCATCATTACTACAGCGCTCATTCCTGGTCGTCCTGCACCTAAGCTAATTACCAAAGAGATGGTAGATAGCATGAAAGCAGGTAGTGTGATCGTCGACTTAGCGGCAGCTAACGGTGGTAACTGTGAATACACGGTTGCAGACAAAGTCATCACAACAGCAAATGGCGTTAAGGTCGTAGGCTACACCGATATGGTCGGTCGTCTTCCTACCCAGTCTTCGCAACTTTACGCGACCAACATCGTAAACCTGCTTAAACTGCTGGCTAAAGAAAAAGATGGCAACATTAACATCGATTTTGAAGATGTTGTACTTCGTGGTGTCACCGTTATTAAGGAAGGTGAAGTTACTTGGCCTGCACCACCAATCCAAGTTTCAGCGCAACCTGAGCAAAAAGCAGCGCAACCGAAAGCGAAACCACAACCTAAAGTCGAAGAGCCAGTTTCACCAGTTAAGAAAATGGCAGGCTTAGTTGCTGCGGTAGGTGCATTTGCTTGGATCGCGTCTGTCGCTCCAGCGGCGTTTCTATCTCACTTTACCGTGTTCGTACTTGCGTGCGTAGTAGGTTACTACGTGGTCTGGAATGTTACCCATGCACTCCACACTCCGCTTATGTCAGTAACAAATGCGATTTCCGGTATTATCGTTGTTGGCGCATTACTGCAAATCGGTCAGGGCAATGGTGTCGTATCATTCCTGTCGTTTATCGCAGTACTGATAGCGAGTATCAACATCTTCGGTGGATTCACCGTTACCAAGCGCATGCTTGAAATGTTCCGTAAAGATTAAGGAGTAACAGGGAATGTCTGCAGGATTAGTACAAGCAGCTTATATTGTTGCTGCATTATTCTTTATTTTGAGCTTAGCCGGATTGTCTAAGCAGGAGTCTGCGAGATCAGGGAACTACTATGGTATCGCAGGTATGACGATCGCGTTGATCGCGACGATCTTTGGTCCAGACTCTCAAGGTCTAGTTTGGATCATCATCGCTATGGTAATTGGTGGTGGCATTGGTATCCATTTCGCGAAGAAAGTAGAAATGACCGAGATGCCAGAATTGGTTGCGATTCTACATAGCTTTGTCGGTATGGCAGCGGTTCTTGTTGGTTTTAACAGCTATCTTGATGCACCGGAGTCAGCAACTCACGCAGAGCATGTCATTCACCTTGTGGAAGTCTTCCTCGGTGTGTTCATTGGTGCGGTGACCTTTACAGGTTCGGTGGTTGCGTTTGGTAAGCTACGTGGCATTATCTCATCTTCGCCACTAAATCTACCGCATAAACACAAAATGAATCTTGCCGCGATTGTTGTTTCAGCGTTGCTTTTGGTTCATTTCGTTAATGCTGATG
Organism: Vibrio sp. TRT 29B02; assembly: GCF_050113655.1. Lineage (NCBI taxonomy): Bacteria > Pseudomonadati > Pseudomonadota > Gammaproteobacteria > Vibrionales > Vibrionaceae > Vibrio > Vibrio sp. TRT 29B02. The sequence continues at coordinate 104,493 of NZ_JBNJOJ010000009.1, read as the reverse complement.
GCAGCATGTTTGCGCTTATCGTGATGACTCTAATTGCGTTTGCATTTGGTTATCACTTGGTCGCTTCAATCGGTGGTGCCGATATGCCAGTTGTTGTTTCAATGCTGAACTCTTACTCAGGTTGGGCAGCAGCGGCAGCGGGCTTTATGTTAGCGAACGACCTTTTGATCGTAACAGGTGCGCTTGTTGGCTCTTCGGGTGCCATTCTGTCTTACATCATGTGTAAAGCAATGAACCGTTCATTTATCAGCGTTATTGCTGGTGGCTTCGGTCAAGAAGTGGTTATCTCTTCCGATGAAGAGCAGGGCGAACACCGTGAAACGTCGGCTGAAGAAGTGGCGGATATGCTGAAGAATTCGAAGTCAGTTATTATCACTCCAGGATATGGTATGGCGGTAGCACAAGCGCAGTACCCAGTACATGAAATCACTGAGAAGCTACGTGCGCAAGGCGTTGAAGTTCGCTTTGGTATCCACCCAGTTGCAGGTCGTCTGCCTGGTCATATGAACGTGTTACTTGCCGAAGCTAAAGTACCTTACGACATCGTGTTAGAGATGGACGAAATCAATGACGACTTCCCTCAAACCGATACAGTATTGGTGATTGGTGCAAACGATACGGTTAACCCTGCTGCGCTTGAAGATCCAAACAGCCCGATTGCAGGCATGCCTGTGCTGGAAGTATGGAATGCGCAAAATGTTATCGTATTCAAACGCTCTATGAACACAGGTTATGCAGGCGTTCAAAACCCGCTGTTCTTCAAAGAAAATACCCAGATGTTGTTTGGTGATGCGAAAGAGAGCGTAGACGCAATCTCTAAAGCACTATAAGCTCAATACTTCAATATAAAAGCCAGCAATATGCTGGCTTTTGTTATTTATGAGCATTATTTCTGACATGGATATCACATTTCGATTTTGTATTTTTGTCATAATGTTTTACTCTAAATCTAACCTACTGATTTATTGAATTTTTGCATTGATAAAGACGATACTAAAAGCAGCGATAATTGGCCTGATACTACAGTCAGGTGGCGTATACGCTGAGTCGCTGCCAGAGCGCATTGACAGATTTGTGGATCTATTTGATGAGTCGCAGGCGACGGTGTCTTACGATATTCGTAGTTTGCAGTCTGACTATCCCACACGTTTGCTCACGCCTGAATCTATGCTGCCTCAGACCGCCACGTATCCGCTGCGAGATGTTCAACGTCTCTATAACCTTGCACAAAACTGTACAGGTAAACTTCCACTTAGCCCTTTAATCACCGAACCACTGGTGTTTACGAGAGCGATGTGTAAGGGAACTCAGTTGAGCGAAAAATGGTTTGCTCGCAGTGCGTTGATTCATCCGGGCGGCGGCACATATGCTAGTCGTTATGTGTTAGGGCATCCTGACCAGTTGGAGAATTTACAACAGTACATGCATATTCAGGAGCGCGAACTCGCTCCGGATACGACCTTGCTGGGGCGTTTACAGCGAATGAACGAAGATGCCGTCCTTGCTTTGATTTCTGGTTCGAGCATGTTCGTTGAGCGTAATGAGCTATGGTTACGCCAAAATGATAATTATCTCGTGTTTCCGGAGAGCGTATGGCGAAAGAACATCGAAACAGCAGGGGTTACATTTAATTTAAGAGACTCGAGCGCAAGCTGTTTTGTTCAACGCGGTAATTTGTGTTGGGAAGTTGAAGATCACTCTGATCTTTTACGCATTAGTATGGTGGTTTTAGTCATTGCCAACATTTTGTTGGTGATGGGCTGGTCTGTTTATCGCTGGAATACCAAACGACAAGAGATGAAGAGCAGAATGCTCATTTTGCAAATTCTGACTCATGAGCTGCGTACACCGATCGCCAGTTTGTCGTTAACGGTCGAAGGCTTTCGCCGTGAATTTGAAAAGCTACCCGAAACTGTCTACGACGAGTTTCGCCGCCTATGTGAAGATTCACGACGTTTACGTCAGCTTGCTGAAGCGAGTAAAGATTACTTGCAATCTGATAACAAACCTCTTGCAACAGACTGGGTACCATCGGTTGGAGAGTGGTTAGAATTTAAAGTTGAAGAAGAGTTTAATAGCAACGTCAAATTTGTCATAAACCAAGACGTGGCGGCCAAACTCAATGTATATTGGTTAGGAACCTGTATAGACAATTTAATACGCAATGCGGTTAAGTATGGTGTTGCACCTGTTGTTGTCGATGTGACAACAGCGAAACAAAAAATTACGGTTAAAGTGATGGATCAGGGCGAGTTGTCTGCTAAAGATTGGCGTCAACTTCGAAAGCCGTTTGTAAGTAAAAGTGGCCTAGGATTAGGCTTAACCATCGTAGAATCTATGGTTGGAAGGATGGGCGGAAAAATGTCGCTAGTTGGTCCACCAACAACGTTTATTTTGGAGATACCTTGTGAAACAGACACTGCTTCTCGTTGAAGATGACAAAAACTTAGCTGATGGCCTGCTAGTCAGCCTTGAACAAGCGGGATACGAATGTTTCCACTCAGAAACAATTGCTGACGTCACTCAGTACTGGGAAAAAGCGGATCTTGTCATCCTTGATCGTCAGTTACCTGATGGTGACTCAGTTGACCACCTTGTAGAGTGGAAAAAGCTGAAAGATGTACCTGTTATCCTACTGACTGCACTAGTGACGGTTAAAGACAAAGTGATGGGTTTAGACGCAGGTGCGAACGATTATTTGACCAAACCTTTTGCCGAAGCGGAATTATTTGCCCGTATTCGAGCGCAACTGCGTGCACCTGAAGGGGATTCTTTCGACGACACTAAAGTGGTTACAGAGCATCTGATCATCGATAAGGCAACTCGTGAAGTTTTCTACCGAGACGAATCGATTACGTTAACGCGTACTGAGTTCGATTTGCTGCTCTTTTTGGCAAGCAATCTAGGCCGAGTGTTTACCCGTGACGAACTACTAGACCATGTTTGGGGATACAATCATTTCCCAACAACTCGTACTGTAGACACTCACGTGTTGCAGCTGCGCCAAAAGTTACCAGGTTTAGAGATTGAAACGCTTCGTGGCGTTGGATACAAAATGAAAGCCTAATGGTTAAACCAAGCCTATTACTCGGTGCACTATTGGTCAGTGCACCGCTTTCAGCCCTACAAGTACCTTGGTTCGAAAGCAATTCACCATTAACACAGGCGCATAAGCATCTGCTTAATGACGATCTTCCGTCTATGTTTTCGTCTCTAGTAGAAGTTTGGCAACTGGAACAGAATCGCTCTATCACACCTCATCTAAATGACCTTTTACTTCAGTCACTAGAAATAGATTGTGGTAAAACACTCGACAACAAATCGTTACCTCAGTGGATCAACAATGTCATCGTACGTCGGACAGATATTCAAAGTCCTGGCCGTGATGCATACCGTGCTATCGTAGAGGTCGAAGCCAGTAAAGAGATCAAAGACATTTCTTTAACGCGTTGGGTGTCTAAGCCAATTTCGACAGACAATACTTTTACGGAAGCAACCCCAAAAGACAACGAAGTCGGAACTAAGATCTACACCAAACGATACAATCTAAATAGTCGCGTCACCATGGGATTATATCGAATTGATGTCACCGCCGCAGATCAGACATCTTGGAGTTCGTGGCTAATTCTAGGGGAACCGAAAATGTCAGTCTCAGTGCGCTGGAATGCAAAAGCCCAATGGAAAGTAGAGCGTAACGCTTTACTCAATCCACATTGCCCACTGCCTAAACTGGATACATCGGTCTATGACTACGTCGATGGCAATTATGTTCGTGTTTGGGGACAAACCGTTGATGCAGATTATCCAACCTCACTCGGCAACATTGGTATCGAGCCAGGACGCTATGTTTTAGCGGTCGCAATTAACCATCAACGCTGGCAAGGGCCAATAATTGTTGAACAATCACAAATAATTAGCAAAACGTATGATGTTTCAGTAGAGGAATAATTAAAGTTGATAGACAATAGGTCGCTATAAACACATGGAATAAAAAAGTTTATACCGATATGAAAAAACAACTAACACTCTTATCGTTGTCTATCGCTTTGGCTTCGGGAACGGCTTTGGCAGCTAACTACGCGATTGAAGCTCGCGGAGATGCAATGGGTGGCGTTGGCGTTGTCTCGGCAAATTTTCTAACTGCTCCTTTCTACAACCCAGCACTCACTGCAATATATCGTCGTAATGATGACGTTGGCATGATCACACCAAGTTTTGGTTTATCGTATAGCGATGAACATATGATGGTTGATGACCTCGACAAGGCCGCAGGCTTAATCGACCAAGCGATTGGTGGTGACTATTCAAACATATCAGAACTAGGAACGACCTTAAACGCCCTAGAAGGTGACATTGCAAAACTTGAATTTGGTGGTGTTGTTGCATTTGCAATACCAAACCGATATGTAGCAGCGAATGTGTTCGGCAAAGCCTATGCAGAGTCATTTGCGCAAACAGATATCTACAAAGGTGCTAACAGTGGTATCGACCCAGCACTTAATCCGGCCATAAATGCAGAACTAAGTGCAGTAAATGCTGTTGGTGTCGGGGTAACGGAAGTGGGTATTTCATTAGCTAAATATCAGACATTCTTAGGCCAACACATTTCATTCGGTATTACACCAAAGCTTCAGCGGATCTACACGTATGTATATTCAGCTAACTTGAACAACTACGACATTAAAGACATTCGCGATAACGGCACTGGTGAAACCATGTTCAATATGGACGCTGGTTTTCTTTGGTTTTATGGCCCGCTCAGAGTTGGTTTTGCTGCAACAAACTTAGTCTCTCGTGACATTAATACTCAGGAGTTGGCTGGTTCTTCCGTGACTTCTAAAATCGATGCCACGCAAAGCCGTACATTTGATCCTGTTAGTTACTCATACCAGATGAGACCACTTTATACCGTGGGTGTTGGATTGGTTGCTGATTACGCAACGATCAGTGTTGACTACGATTTAAATGAAGAAGAGCGCTACACCAATTTTAACGACAACACTCAGATGTTAAGAGTAGGTGGTGAGATTGACATCATGCGTCAGTTAAAACTCCGTGCAGGTTGGAATCGCAATCTGGCTTACGACAATCTAGATGACACGGTTACTGCTGGTATCGGTTTGTCTCCATTGAACCTATTCCAACTTGATATTGGCGCGAGTTACACCAACGAAAATTCAATGGGAGCCTACATTAACTTCCTGACAAGCTACTAACTAAATCGTTAGGGTAGGTCACTAGCCTTTCTCTGTAATTCGTACTATAGTCGGCTCCTAAAATATCAGGAGCCTTTTTTATGTTTGACGATTTGCCACCACTGACACACGAACAACAACAAAAAGCAGTCGAAGAAATTCAAAAACTAATGGCAGAGGGCATGAGCACAGCACAAGCGATTAAAGTTGTCGCTGAACAGATTCGAGAAAAAGCTGCCAAACAGTAATCGACGAGAAAATACTAAACATTATAAAGAGAGCAGGGAACTGCTCTTTTTTTATACCTGTCGAACCAATGCGCACTATAACTAAATCTTCATACCAACAAACAATAACAAAAATCCTCCAGTCCAACCTACTTAGCTCAATCAACTCAAAATTATCGATTTTGTAAGTCACTGAAAGTCTGCTCGGTAATGGCTAGTGATTATTGGTTGTTTAATTATTTCAATAACTTAGCGTGGTATTTTGTGCTATTGGCGATTACCAATAAACATGGCTTGTAATTAAATTACATAAATGAAAGTGCTGTGTGCAAGTGCTTACTGTCACCCAGTGTATTATTCTGCGGGGTTGCGGCGTAACGGTTCCCGTATCGTAATTTCATGGTATCGATATATGCTGTTTGTTTACTGAAGTTTGGTGTTGTGGTTTGAAAGTACTGAAAAAACGTCACACTAGTTGATGAATTGGATTCCATTTTGTGATGTCTCTGATAGGCTTAGAAATATAGTGAATCACAGGAACACATAATGAACCTACGAACTAAATTCAGCCTAGCCGCTGTTTTTTTGGCGATAACTGCCTCGCCAGTAATCGCGAAACAACAAGACGTTATCGCAGAGTCTATTGCTTTGCCCACGCTAGAGGTGGCGAAGCAAAAGCAACTTTCTTTGACCCTTCGAGGAGTAGAGTGCGGCAGCAGTGAGTATTTCGTCGATAATGAGAGTGTTAGTATTCTTGCGAATGGAACGCCCCTGGAGTTTGCAAGAACTTGTCATGGCGATATTCTGAGGTTTACGCCTGTTAGCCGCAGCGAAAACGATCTATTCGTCGAAATACTGCTTTCAAATCGCAATTTAAACCTACGTTATATGGCCGGCGCACGCTCATATGCGTACAACGATTGGCAATTAGCGCCGGTTAAGCAAGCTCTAAAATAGTGACACTGTAACAAAGTTGATAGGGTATTAGGGGTTAATTACCTTTTCTGGTTAGTCCCTAATCCATCGGGCGCAATATTGGCGTTACGGTGTAACCATGCATGGTAAGGCTAGCGCACATCATAATCTAAATAACATACAGAGAAAGGTGATTGCTGACATAGCTTTTGAACAATGGTTAGAGTCTCAGGGAAAAGAAAACCGCACGAATAACCCATATCCGGTCAACGATTGGCTGCTTTCTCTACCACGAGAAAAACAAGCTAGTGTTGTGGTTTATTTATATAGCTTGGCAGAGTCAAGATGCCTGGATTCTGAACGAGATAAGCTTATCGATACTCTTGAAAACGAAAATGAACAACACGCTTTAACTATGTTGAAAAAAGAAGGTTGGTTGAATATCCCTGTTTACGGAGAACTAGCCACAAGCAAACAAGATAAAGCGATAATTGAATTAACCGAAGACGATAAGAAAGCACTGACTCAACTTACTGAGCAACACTATTTGCCTTTTAACGGCATAGGTATGGGAGAATTACTCCATGACTAAACGACGAGCCCACATACGTGGGCTTTTTTGAGCGTCACACAAATTGGACCCACAAGCTCAATGCGCATTTATGTGTATGTTCAATGGAATTGGTATCACATTAATTTATGAATTAATAAACTCTTGCACTTTAGCGAGAGTAAATCATGAAGTATCACGAAAATGACCAAAAACTACTTTTTTCGTGAATTTGAGTGTGGATTGTCTGTAGAAGAAACAGCTGAGCTTTGTTTTAAAAGTGTGAGGACAGTCAAAGATTGGGATAGGGAAAGTGAAATTCCCAAAGAGTGCAAAAGGCTTATGCGAAACCAATCTCGCTTAGAACTAGGCCACTCAGAAGAGTGGCAAGGATTCAGAATGAATAACCAAAGACTTCAATTGCCAACAGGCCAGCTTGTAACACCACAACAAATTTTAGCCGGAATTGGTCTGTTAGAAATCAATTCGGAATTAGAGTTAAAAACTAGCACAAAGATACTTAAACTTGCGAGGATTATAGCTAAACTACTTAAAGAGGAAGTATTATAGGTACAAATTTACGTAACTCATTAACTAGACAGCGAGCAAAAGAAATGATGGTGAAATGCGATAGAGAATATGCAAGTTACAAAAAAGAGATATGTGAGCGCATTGAAAAGTGCATACGAAGAAGCGATGCAATAACCGTAAAGGCAAGAGCCTTTGTTCATCTGAGGAGAAAAGTTGCTTTAGTTAAAAGCCTCCATTGAGCCTAATATGGAGGCCGCCGTTTAGATAAGATCCCGCGATACGTCGAAGCTATTTTCCATTAGCGAGCTCTGGACAAGCCGGAGCTCACGTTTGATAACATCGCAGCGATCACAGAGGCTTTCGATATGATCAATATCGCCTCCTTCATCGAGAAGCTTCTCAACCTTATAGACTGTGTTATTCAAATCTTTTATAAGGAATTCTGCTCGCAGACATAGCTCATTATCTGATAAAAACGGGTTTTCATAAGGGTTACGCAATTGTGGAATCATAAAGATCTCCTATGTTGATTTAGTGGGTTTATGTTGGCTCAGTGGTTTACTTAAAGGCAATAAAGCGAAAGCTTAACCTCATAATAAACGTCTACTGAAACAATTAGACGACATTGCCTAAAACCCGCTAACAACTTGATTGATAACGCCTTAATCGACGACTCGCATTATCCAAATAATGACCAGATGTGCAATAGAATAATTATGAGTATATTATTTGCTAACAATTGAAGGATCTTTATACTTGCGAACGAAAATATAGTTAGTGCTACCACACCAGACTATTGGCTTTCCTTCACCATCACCACTAAAGTGGCAGTTTCCAGCTACCAAGACGTGTGCACCGAGAAGATCGTCCAAGTCATCTATCTCGAAATTTTCCATAAATTCTGTAACGATATCAGCGAATATTACTACAGACGCTGACTTATATTCAGAGCTTGAATTTAACCAGATTCTACCATCCTTAGTTTCTCCTATTGATGCAACAGGACCCCAGTAAAAATTGGTTTTTTCGTGATGCGCTACTTTGGTAATCTGATCGAAACCGATCACGATATCTCTAACATGACCTTTAAGCATCACCTCGTCACTGTTTCTGTAAAAAACAATATTGCTGTTAGAATTTCTAAAGTTTTTGCTTTTTACTAGGCGATGGAGAATACGACGAAGTGTGAATTGTTGAGATGAACGACGACTCTTGTCTTTCAGTACGTAACGTTTGCCTCCAGCTCCCAAACCTGCAAGAGGGCTCTTTGGCACTTGTGGGACTTCTAATGTCCCCCCTTGTTCCTGATCTAAGCGGACAATAATGTCATCCCCACTCTCAATCTCATCTACAGATTCGGTTGCATCGTCACGGTGTTCATCCGAAGAAATGTAGTTAATTTTTAATGTACATTCAGGGTCATGGTGAGCACAAAAGTGTGGTGGATGGCCATGGCGGCTTTCTCGACGATACCATGCGAATTCTCCGCACTCTACGCAAAGTAGGCTTCGTCTCTTCAATTCAATTTCGTCCTTGTTAAGTTCGCTAAATGTAGTAACTTCCCAAATGCTATCGTCCTGTGTACATCTCGCAAAATCCATTAGTTTCTCCTTATGTAATAAATCTGCAAAAGAGAATAGCATACTAATTGCATTGCATCTTTGATAGTATCAATTAAGGTTATTCAAGCTTAGACTTTCACCCCGTATTACTATACGGGGTTGACTCGCTAACGCTCAAACACTGGCGCACTGCGTTTGCGGAACGTAGGGAAGGGTAATCAATCTCGACACTCGATTGATTCTCTGCAAGCGATAGGAACGCCAACACTGCTATGCTCGCTGCTCAGTCTTCGCGACTGCGCATAGCGTGTTTGGCTTCTCTGGGTTGCAGTGGCATTAAGAGCCACTGGTGTGGTTAGTCTCTGCGAGACTGGAATCTAGCAGTGATGAGGTGTTTTTGTGGCTTCAGCGAGTGAGATATTGTCCCACAGTGATATGCGTTCATTAACACCAACCCTGACTTGAAGTGAATACAAGCGATTTGATAGGCTCGATGGACGTATACAACCGTTTGGATATTTAACGATGCCACAACCTTGTTACTTAACCATAGTAGGAACCAATCAAGGGTGATCGCCGTGATCCCGTTTTTTGATATTTTTCTAAAAGGTCAACCTCATGAAAAGCTGACGAATGTTGCTACGTATGACTGGGAGGGCTTTTCAAAAGTAATTGACATACAGAGAAAGGTGATTGCTGACATAGCTTTTGAACAATGGTTAGAGTCTCAGGGAAAAGAAAATGAATTTTGGAAATGTGTTTACCACGCTATGTAGTTTAGTCGCGCTTAGTTGTTCATTCGCTTATGCAGAAATTGAAATTCCAGATAATTTAAGCTTAAACACAGTTGAATCAAGGATTGCTTACGTCAATTACATTGTGAAATTTAGAGAGTGCAATGATAAAAAACTACGCAAGAACAATCCGTATCCAATTAATGATTGGTTGATATCTCTGCCAAAAGAAAAACAGAACAGTGTCCTTGTGTATCTGCATAGTTTAACTAGCTATAACTGTGTTTTAGGTGAACAAAATAAATTGATTCAAACCTTAGAACATAATGAGGAATCTCGAGCTTTGACAGTGCTTGAGCAAGAAGGATGGTTCGAGGCTCCTGTCTATGGCCACTCAGCCTTGAAGCATAAAAAGAAGTTCGAAGGTATAAAATTAACAAAAGAAGATGAACAAGCGCTAAAGCGACTTGTTGAACGAAACTATTTACCTTTCGATGGTATCGGCATGGGAGAATTGCTGATTAAGCTGAGAAGTGCCGACGACTAGTTATAGCAAAACCCACATACGTGGGCTTTTTTGTGCGTCACATTCAACGCACATTACAACTATTTAAAAGTTTTTTCTCATTAAATCTTTAGTTTATGCCTCTCTTATTTTTTGAGAGGTGTTCATGAAGTATCGCGATATGACCAATCTACAGCCAAACCAATAAAACCAACAATCACGGCAGAAGCCAAGGTAAAAAATACTGTAACTAAGCCAGTTTGTTTAGTGAGTTGTGGATTCATAGCTTTAAATGATAGTAAGTCAGTTAATAGTAAGTTTGGTAGATGTGTTGACTTTTGCTAAAACAGACTTTCACCCCGTATTACTATACGGGGTGAGCCTAGCTTCTGGCTGACATACAGACTTAACGCATAAAAATGGCCGCCAATGCGGCCACCGTTATTTTCTTAGAGACAACGGGATTATCAGCAAGATGATGAAGAGTGCGTAAAGAACAGGGAGCAATGATACTGCAATTCCTGCGAATACGGATTGAGCGTCAAATACGTTAGAAAAGGTCGCAATGATTCCCGCTGCTGTACCAAAACATCCCGATAGCAACGCAGTAACTGAGACCGACTTAAAAAGCTTGTCTTTGGAATAGAGAACACTACCAATAGTGACGACAAACGAAGGGACCAGGACGGTAATGAAAGATGTAACATCCACGTACATGTCGAACCCGGCGAGAGTTAACAGTGTCGTCACGACGTACAGGGTTGAAATGACATACAAACAATAAAAATACTTAAACTTCATGTTATTACCACCAATACCCATACATAATGCTATCCGGATCTCTAGGTAATCTCATCATAGAATCCCTATCTTTTAAATACCTATTCGTGAAATTACGTGCCCTTGCTCCAGAAGGTGGTAAATCAGCTATAGCATCTATCAATAATTTCATTTGTGGATCCGATAACGGCACCTTTGCATCTAAAGCACTGTGGAGAGCAGGAACTAGTACCTTATACAGACGATTTGCGTCAAGTTTACTAGACACGCGCCCATAGACTTTACCTAACGCTTCTAAGATTAAAGATTGTGCTGACATATGCACTCCAGTTCTCAAATAAAAACAGCATATCATGCAAACTGATGGGGCAAAAACTTGCTCGGCATATGGTTGGAGAAAAAGACTAGATTTCGGAACAAGGATCCACCATTGACAACATTCAAACACGGTAAAATATGCAGTCATCCACTCCTTGGTTTATGTTTTTATCCTTCTTTTTGTGAAGGAAGAGCTATGAAACAAATCAAAAGGAGCCGAAACCAAATATTCCGAGAATTGGTAGGGGTTTTAAGCATACTGTTAACTGCTAGATGTACTTTAAAGTGTACATGTCTAACGTGTAGGTTTATACTTGTTCTGTTAACTGTACATGTGGAGGTGCTATGAGAGTTGTCTCTTTTACTGAGGCTAGAAATGGTCTTAAAGCCGTGCTGGATGGTGTCGTGAACGACGCTGACACCACGGTCATCACGCGTCGTGATGCTGAAGATGCCGTTGTGATGTCTTTAGACTATTACAACAGTCTGATGGAAACCGTGCATTTGCTGCGTTCACCGCAAAATGCAGAGCATTTGAATCGTTCTATCGCACAGTATCGAGCGGGGAAAACAACCCAGCGAGATCTGATCGATGAGTAGTGAGCGCCGTTTATTGGCGTGGACCGATGAAGCCTGGGGGGATTATGTGTATTGGCAAGGCCAAGACAAGAAAACCCTCAAGCGCATCAACAAGCTCATTACCGATGTGAAACGCTCTGCGTTTGAAGGTATTGGTAAACCAGAGCCGTTAAAAGAGAACTTATCTGGATTCTGGTCACGCAGAATTGATGATACCAACCGACTGGTTTATGCCGTCGATGAACAAGCCATAACGATTATTTCGTGCCGTTACCATTATTGAGCCATCAATTTGGATCAGTTCACCTAAGCAGTCTCGGCGATAACGAGGTTGATAGATTCGAGGTTTTCGCTTGGAGTGCGGAACCCAGAGACCATCAGAGATCATCCATTGACGAAGCGTTTCCAAAGAGATATTAAATCCGTGAACCTCGGTAAGCTTTTCATGTACAAGCGTGGGGCCAAAATCTAGATAGTATTCTGAGATAAGTTTAAGTACGTGGAGCTTGGTGTCATCGCTGATGCGATTGCTCGAAGGTTTACCACGGTTACCATGAGCTAGGGATTCAACGCCAAATTCTTTAAAAGCTTTCAGTATGCGAGACAAGTGTCGGTAGCTTATCCCAAGAATGGATGTGGCATCTCGGCGCTTTAACTTATTGTTTAACACATCTCGGATAATGGAGAAGCGTTGCAATTCATGGTCGTTCATCGTAATTAACATCCTAAAACCTCCAAGCAAACATAGGACAGATTCACTTAGAAATATTAGGACATTATCGCTTTGGGTTCACAAGCTAAGTGCGTATTATGTATATTATGTTAAATGGCATGCATGATACAGCTAAGCCATTGCCCCGTTTGACTTACTCTACTGCGTTTATCGCCTAAGTTATTCAACATAATTGATTTACCATAAAATACCTAATAATCAGTAAGATAATCAAAGATTAATTTACTGATTATTAGGATCATTACTTATCTGTCGTTTATACGTTACTAGCGTGCCATCGTTTTTAATCGCGGCTAATGCATATTGATTTGAGTAAAACTGATGATAAAAACGGGTAACTAGTGAAAGGAAGGATGATTCATGAAAGTAAGTAGAGCAGCCAAACTGCTCTACAGAAGGAGGAATTGAGGCGAATTAACCACCCGCTAACTTTACGGTGTAGCCTCTTTTTTCGAGGAACACTTTGATTTTTTCGCGAGCGTCGCCTTGAATCTCAATTTTTCCATCCTTAATGGAACCACCACAGCCACAAACTTTTTTTAGCTCGGCGGCGAGTAGTTTTAACGGAGCATCGTCTAGGTCTAGACCCGTTACGATTGAAACCCCTTTTCCTTTGCGACCTTTAGTTTGGCGCTCGATTCGAACGATACCATCGCCCTTTTCTCTTTCGGGCTTTTGAACTTCTGGTGTGATACGACCAACGTCAGTACTATATACAAGAGTCATATTATTTCTTCTGTAGCTGTTCCGCTTTCTGTTTGGCCAGCAAGTATGCCTCTATATGCTTCTGAATAGCAAGTTTTCCGCCTTTGATTAGACGGCCATTGAAGAAGCAATACCATGAATTGGGTTCACCAGTATCATTCTTGATTGTAAAACCGTGGAAATTTTCTTGGGATGGTTTACCTGATCCTGCCTTTTTATTGGCGAGAGAACTAAACTCTTTTGGATCAATGATTGTTGCAGTGTCGCAAAACCAATCAATACTTTTCTTCACCGCCGCCATGCTTCCTGTCAGCAGATGATTTTTAATTTGAACTTGCCAAATATCTGTAGAGTTTCCAGCAGTTTTGAGGGTAAAGCCTCGATAAGTTGCAGCAGCCATAATCATTATTATCTTCTTATACAGTAAGTTTAATAATAATTGTAAATTGCTCATTTTCAAGTATATTTAGTACAAGTTTATTGGTTATAGTGCGTGATTATGAGGAAAACTGTTCGTGTCATCACAGATGAAGCATTAAAAAAGAACCTAGTTTTAAAGTTCTCTTCATGCGTTAGTTTAGACGATGTTGATGAGTTAACAGAAGGTAACTATGCACGTAACTCACTGTTAGCTATGCGCAAAGACTGGAACTTGTTTGTAGCATTCTGTGAAAATAAGCATGTATGTCCTCTACCTGCTTCTGCCACTGCGGTCAGGTTATTCCTAGAGAAAGAATCAACGTACCGAAAGCTAGCAACGATAAAACGCTACAGTGTAACAATGAGCCTTATACACCGAATTCTTGCAGACAGTGATCCAACCTCTAGCGTCGCTGTTAGAACGGTACTATCGCAACTTCGTATCAATAAGAAGCAAGATGCTAAATCTACGACACCTTTTACACGCTGGCATCTAGACGAGCTTGCCGAGAAGTTAGCCCACTCTACTCAGCTAAGCCATATTCGGAATCTCGCTATCTATTTTGTGATGTTTGAGTGTATGTTAAAGCGTTCAGAGTTAAAGAAGCTCAATTTCCAAGATTTAGATTGCGCGGAAGAAAATATAGGCGTGATCTTGGGTCAAAACCGGTATCCGTTATCATCTCAAGCAACGCAGTATATGAATAAGTGGCTGACATACCGAGGCCTTCATCAAGGTGCACTATTCAGCGCGATTGATAAACACGGTAATTTAAACAGCTCATCACTCGATGACTCTTCAATCTATCGCATACTGAGGGCTGCCAGCGATAAGCTGGGATTGGATCTACAGTTTTCGGGGCAGTCGCTTCGGGTGGGCGCTGTGGCAGAAATGGCCGATCAAGGTGTTAAAGTAAAAGAAATTCAACACTTTGGTCGATGGCAAAGTGCTGCTATGCCCTATCAATATCTTGGCAACAGGACACAAGCAGCTGCTGAACGGTTAGCTTTTAAAAGCTTCAAACCTTGGAATTAAAGTGAACGACGCACACAATCGGCTAAGAAATTAGCGAACTTATGGCCATTGTTTTCAAGCATTTTAGGGAACATCGAAATAGGCGTCATTCCCGGGAAAGTATTAACCTCATTTAAGTAGATATTACCTTCCGGAGTGAGGAAAAAGTCGATACGTGATAAATGTCTTAGTCGCATCTGAGTAAATACTTTTTCTGAGCTAGAGCGAATCATCTCGAGCTGTTGTGAAGTTAAGTTGGATGCTTCAACTTCTGTTTTTGAATGGCTTGAAGCGCTGTACTTCTCTTCGTAGGTGTAGAAAGCATCTTCCGGTGCAATGACTTCGCCTGGTTTAGAAATATAAAGCTTACCTTGATATTCATACGCTGCGACTTCAAGTTCACGAGGCTTAACTGCTTGTTCGACCAACACTTGATCAGAATAACTAAACGCGTCGTTAAGCGCCTGCGGTAACTGTTCGATATTAGTTACCTTGTAACAACCAACCGAAGATCCTTGGCGAGCCGCTTTAACAAATACGCTGCCCCACTTTTCAAATGCTTCCTTACTCGCTTGGAATGCTTGTTCATTATTATCTGATAAAAAGATGTAAGGTGTGTTTGGGATGCCTAGCGCGTCGTACCATAGTTTTGACGTGATTTTATTAAAGCTGTTCGAACTTGCTTCAGGGCCGCAACCTAAATACGGAATGCCAGCCAACTCTAACATAGATTGGATATCACCGGTCTCTCCAGGGAAGCCGTGGATGCACGGAACAATGAAATCAAGCTTAACCGAATCGTTATCCGTATTAATCGTTCCTGAGTTAGTGTCTAGATACGCAAGTTGACCGCTCTCGGTATACCATCCATCTGTTTTCATCTCGACACGAATAACCTTGAACTCTGGTGTAAGCTCGAGCTGAGATTGAATAAAGTTAGCGGAAACGAGTGACACTTCGTGCTCTGATGAGCCACCGCCACAAAGAAGTAGAATTGTCGTATTAGTCATTTAGTAGATCTTTCCGTGATACAACAGAGGGATTAGTTTAGCCATGATAATAAAAAGTACGCTAACTTACACGGTTTTAGGCCGTAAAAAGCAACAATAACGTTTGAATGACCATTAATTAAGCATGAAAAAAGGGGCTAGATGCCCCTTCTTGATTAATTTAGCTTGTTCAGTGTTGGATATTGCGAGTTCTTGATTTCGTCAATGCTCTTAACAAAAGGCTGAAGCGTACGGAATTCTTCAGGTAGTTCAGCTATTGCCGCTTTAGCATCGGTACGC
This sequence comes from Vibrio sp. TRT 29B02, assembly GCF_050113655.1. NCBI lineage: Bacteria > Pseudomonadati > Pseudomonadota > Gammaproteobacteria > Vibrionales > Vibrionaceae > Vibrio > Vibrio sp. TRT 29B02. The sequence continues at coordinate 88,435 of NZ_JBNJOJ010000009.1, read as the reverse complement.
GTTGCGTAATCACCGTAGAGCACAGTATACCATTTGGTACCGTTGACCACTTTATAGTTTTCCCAAATCGGCTGATTATCGCGAGGAAGTTTACGCGCAAAGTGATCCACTTTTGTTTGGGAACCTACCGCAACGACCTGAATCGTAAAACCATAGCGTGGGTTCATTGCTTGTTGTTTTGATGTCGGCGGGATAATTGCTACGGCTGGCTTAGTTTGTGGTTTAGTTTGAACCACTGGCTTCTCCATAGCCACGACATTGCTCTCAGTAATGTCTGCAGTCGCTCCTTGCTGTGTCACAACAGGCTGTTCAACCTTCGCTGCTTTGTATTCTTCACGATAGCTTTCTGAACTGACGTCAGTAACGTATTTGTTCGACACACATGCAGAAAGCACCATTGATAAGCCAACAATCGCAATTTTTTTCATGAAATTTTCAAATGCCTTAACTAGAAATTACTGTAAATCATGCCGTTAGATACGCTGAGAATCAACCCAACATTCTAATTATATATCAATACTCTGTGACATAAGGCACAAACTGAGCTGGAACCCAAGTGATCTGATTAAAACAACATCAAATCTTCCAAGCAATCGCAGCCAAGGTTAGATAGGATATTCTTCATCGCCCGCTTTGGAGCATCCGTAATGAGTCACTTGAATCATCTTTTGAAACCTCGTTCTGTTGCCGTTATCGGCGCGTCAATTAAGCCGATGCGCGCTGGCAATATCGTGATGAAAAATCTATTACATGGTGGATTTGAAGGTGCAATCATGCCTGTCACACCGAAATACTCATCGGTTTGTGGTGTACTCGCCTACCCCACGATAGATGATCTGCCAATCGTTCCTGATGTTGCGATTCTATGTACCCATGCGCGCTATAATCAGCGGCTTTTTGAGCAAATGGCGCACAAAAAGGTAAAAATGGTCATTGTTCTCTCGGCCGATATGCATTTTGCCAACGACGAGGGTGTGAGTATCCAAGATGCCTGTTTGGAAATAGCAAAACAGAGTGGCATGCGAATCTTAGGCCCTAACAGCCTTGGACTAATCTTACCTTGGGCCAATTTTAATGCTTCCTTTTCGCCCGTAACTGCCAAACAAGGCAAAATCGCTTTTATTTCTCAGTCTGCGGCTATGTGCACAACAATACTCGACTGGGCTAATGACAAAAACATCGGATTTTCAGCGTTCATTTCACTTGGTAATGCGCTTGATATTGATTTTGCAGCCTTACTCGATCATTTGAGTACCGACACGCATACAGAAGCAATCTTGCTTTATGTCGATACCATTAAAGATGCTCGGCGTTTTATGTCTGCCGCTCGTGCCGCATCACGCAACCGCAGGATCTTGGTGCTAAAAGGAGGAAAAACGTTAGCCGGACGTATCGCTGCAAGGGCGCATACTGGTGGCGACGATACGCTCGATATTATTTATGACTCAGCGATAAGACGTACTGGTATGCTACGAGTTAATAATTCGCACGAGTTATTCGCAGCGGTTGAAACTCTAACTCACTCTGTACCGCTACGGGGTGAACGTCTGGCCATTATCACTAATGGTGGTGGCCCCGCTATCATGGCGGTCGATACATTACTAGAGCGTGGCGGCCAACTTGCTGAGCTGTCTGAGGACACCATAGAGAAACTCAGCACGATCTTGCCAGCCAGTTGGAGCCATAACAACCCAATTGATATGGTCGGTGATTCCGATCATACCCGCTACGTTGATACTCTTAATGCGCTGATGGATACCGACTGTGCCGATGCGATCTTAATCATGCACAGTCCGTCCGCTGTCGCCCAATCTGAGCAAACCGCCCTCGCTTTAGTTGAGGCGATTAAATCCCATCCAAGGCATAAACGCTTTAACTTCCTCACTAATTGGTCAGGCGAACTCACCGCAAAACCAGCAAGAGATATTTTTACTCAGGCGGGCATTCCTACATACCGCACTCCTGAAAGCGCGGTGGTTGCATTTATGCACCTTGTGGAGTATAGGCGCAACCAAAAGCAGTTGATGGAAACTCCCACAACTGCTGAGCCAGTGCACGTGACCGAGATAAATGAAGCGAAAAAGTGGATTGAAGAAAAGTTACTGGACAAAAACACAGTATCTCTAGATACACACCAAATTGGGCCATTTTTACGCCACTTTAATTTTAACGTCCTGCCGACTTGGATAGCGTCTGATTCAAGCGAAGCCGTCCATGTCGCCGAGCAAATTGGCTACCCAGTTGCGGTCAAGCTTCGTTCTCCTGATATTGCACATAAGTCTGACGTTCAGGGGGTAATGCTCAATTTGCGTAACAGTGCCGAGGTAGCCAGTGCGGCTGAAGCCATACTCGATCGGACGAAGCTCTCGTACCCTTCAGCTAATATCCATGGTCTGTTAGTACAGGGGATGGCTAAACTGGCCGGCGGAGAAGAGATTCGAATTAAAGTTAAAACAGACGAAACCTTTGGTCCGGTCATTTTAATTGGTCAAGGCGGTTCTGAATGGGATGAGTCGATAGACGCAGCCAGTGCCCTTCCTCCGCTCAACATGGCACTCGCTCGCTATTTGATCATCCGAGCGATCAAAAATGGCAAGATTCGACCTCAGAAACTTCCAGAACCAATGGATATTCATGGATTGTCGGAGTTATTGGTAAGAATCTCTCAAATGGTGGTCGATTGCCCGCAAGTTCACGAACTGGATATACATCCAGTGCTGGCGAACGGTTCCAATTTTACCATCTTAGATGCAGACCTGATACTAGAGCGCTATGAAGGTGATGCTCAAGAGAGACTCGCTATCCGTCCTTATCCTGTCGAGTCGGAAGAACTCATCACCCTTAAAGATGGTGAAGAAGTATTACTACGACCAATACTTCCTGAAGATGAGCCCTATCATGCCGATTTTATTCACAACGTCTCTAAAGAAGATCTCTACAAGCGATTTTTCAGTGACGTCGGAGAGTTTAATCACGAGGCATTAGCAAACTTAACTCAAATCGATTACGACAGAGAGATGGCATTTGTAGCAGTCAGTCAGTCTCGTGAAGGTTGCCCTATTATCGGTGTTTCTCGCGCACTGATTAACCCAGAAAATACAGATGCTGAGTTCGCTATTTTGATTCGCTCAGATCTTAAAGGAAATGGTTTGGGCAAAGTACTGATGACCAAAGTGATAGAGTACTGCCGTAATAAAGGCACCAAGCAGATGTCTGGGATGACAATGCCAACCAACCGCGGCATGCTAATGCTGGCACAAAAACTCGGCTTTAAACTCGATGTTCAGTTTGAGGACGGCATCGCCGACATGGTGTTACCACTCAATGATTAATATCAAGGGAGCGATTCAGCTCCCTTTGTTTTACATCTTTGCGTTTGCTTTCCAGTGTTTCATTAAGTATTGAATACACCAAGATTTTGCTTCGCCTATCTTATTGCGTTTCCATGCGAGGATAATCTCGATCGGCTGTGATTCAACATCGGTAATTGCCTTGAGTTCACCGCGTTCAATCATCGCTGTCGCAAGGGCTTTAGGTAAAGTACCTATGCCTAAGCCAGCTTTGAGCGCGTCAACCTTGGCGGCGAAATTGGTCACCGTCAAACGCGGCTGTCTCTGGATAATATTCACACTGATCGCCGGTTGTTCACGAGCCGTATCAGCGATGGCGATGACGCGATATTTTTCACGCGCTTTGTCATCAAAATGGCCACTACGCTTGTGGACGTAATGATCCGTCGCAGCAACCCAAACCATTTCCATACTCCCAATCACTTCTGCTTTAACATCCTGAGGCAAGGTATCCATCTTTGGGCAAACGAGCAGATCGGCACGACCTGTATTGAGAGACTCCCAACAGCCCGCAAGGATCTCCTCTTGCAACTTGATACGAGTGGAGCTTACGTTGCCAAGGTCGTTGACCATTTGGAAAAAGTTATTAACCGGAATAATGCCATCATAGGCGAGAGTGATATCGAGCTCCCACCCGTTTGCAAGCACGCTAGCATCATTGACAAGTTTTTCTGTCGCCGCAAGTATCGTACGGCCGCGTTCAAGGATCAGTTTACCTGCTTCGGTGAAGTTCGCTTTATGACCAGAACGGTCAAAGATCATAATGTCGAGATCTTGTTCCAACTTTTGGATCTGGTAGCTCAGCGATGACGGGGCGCGGTCTAGCTCGTTGGCGGCAGCTGCAAAACTGCCTCGTCGTTCGATAGCATCTAGTATATGCAATGCTTCAAGTGTGATTGGACTTTGCATGTTGTTGTGAGTCGCCTTTAAACTTGTTACCGACAAAGATTGTCTGATACGTTAGCACGTTATGGCTCTAGTATGCGCATTTAGATTAAAAAAGCCACCTCAAGAGGTGGCTGGTATGTCATTCGTTTCACTAGAAATTGTATTGACCGGAAATTCGCAATGAACGACCTGGTTGATACACTTGTGTCCAAGCTTGTCGGTAGTTTTCATCTGTTGCATTAATCACAGCGAAATCAATCTTTAGTCCCGTAAGTCGCTCACTTGGCTCCCAAGACGCATAGAGGTCAACTAAGGTGTAATCTTGGTAAGGCCCTGTCGTATCGTCGTTAGGTAGGCGCTCTTGATCGGCGACCAAGGTGACTTTCGTGCCAAGTTTGGTGTCATAGTCCCACAGTCCGTATTCAGCACTCGCGACCCATTTATCTGCTGGCATCGAAGATAGCCACTCTTGAGTATCGCTGTCTTTACCACGAGTCTGTCCATAAGAAAGTCCCAATTCAAGATTTGATACGGCATAGCTGGCCATTAACTCAAAACCTTCAATACGAGCATTTTCGATGTTTTTCTGCGTACTTGTGCCACCACACGAAGTGCCTGACGCCATGATACATGAGATCATGCTCGCACGGTCAGGTACCGTTACATCAAGATTGATCAAATCTTCCACTTTGTTTCTAAATGCTGCCGCAGTAAATGACAGTTTGTCCTCAACAAAAACATTTTCAAAGTCGAACTGACCTTTAAGTTCAATGTTATGAGATTTTTCAGGATTTAGCTCAGGGTTAGGTACGAAGTCATTGGACGCTGGCCCCATAGAGAAGTGAGTACCAGTCATAAACAGTTCTGATGTATTCGCCGCTCGGAATGCTTCATCGTAACGTAACGACCATAGCATCCACTTCTGAGCTTGCCATGCCAATCCCACTGAAGGTGATAAAGAATCTTTGCTATTGTTGTCATAGCCCTTAGCTTCAGATTCAAAGCGGTCGTATCTCATACCCGCATCTAGCATAAGCGTCGGTAAAATATCGTAGTTAATATAGGCAAACGCACCAAGATTCGTTGTCTCAGCGTCCTGAGGAAGATCTGGTCGACCTGACACAGACGCAGCACGAGTTGCATCAAGCTGATCACGATAGGCGTCCAGACCAGTAAGGACTTTCCACTTCCCTAGCTCAGACTGGTTATTTAGGTTTAACCCTATTGTGTTAATCTCTGAAATATCCTCAGACGTGTAGCTCGGGTCACGCTCAGAGATCTTGGAACTGTTTTTATACAAAGACGATTCTAAGTTGATAAGTTCCGAGTCTGGGTTATAGGCGTATTTTAGTGCGATAGATGAATCTTTCACTTTTCGCGATATCAGCTTATCGGGATCATTAATCTGACCACTAGAATCGCCCACGACGGGTGGACGCCCATCGAGATCGGCGTATCTGAGGCTTACTCCCAATTTATGGGCTTGGTTTACTTGCCAGTTTAATTTCGCAAGACCAGTCAGATTTTCTGACTTGGTTCCATAAAGGGTGTCGCCGTTACCTTGCTGCATATCGCCAGAATCACTGTAACTGCCGGCTAGAATCCAGTCTACTTCATCTTGCTTTGCTGCAATTGCAGCAGAATTTGTCCATACATCGCCATTGTCTTGGTAACCGAGTTTTACTCGTCCACCAAGCCCCTGATCTTCAATCAAATCATCAGCAGTCAGCGTATTTTGAATGACAACACCGCCAATCGCGCCTGAACCATATAGTGAGCTTATCGGCCCCTTGACCACTTCTAAACTACCCAGTAGAGCAGGATCTAAAAAGTAGCTTGGACGATGTCCATATTGAATATTTTGTCGCGTTCCATCAATAACTTGTAGAACTTTATTACCACTTAAGCCGCGGATGTTGATGGACTGGTTCCCAGCCACATTCGCGCCTACGGCAGTTAAGTTAGGTTCATACTTAATGGTTTCGGCAACAGAATTGGCTTGCATTTCTTCAAGCTGTTGACCATCTATACGACTTAAAGAACGACTTTTATCTTGATTTGTTTTATCAGCTAAAGAAGCTGTGACAACTAATTCATCAAATGTGGTGGTGTCCTGAGCATGGACATTAGTTGCGCTGAGAGCAAGCACCACTGCTGATGCTATAAGGCTGAAGTTGGCTTTCATTATCCGTAATTTCTCATGTTAAGTTATAGTTCTCGCGCCCATTATACAAATACAAATGATAATTACTATCACTTTCATTAAATGAGTTTACTACCTAGTACGAGAAAGCTATGCGGATAACAAAATGGTTGATAGCGAAGCCAGAAACTAAAAAAGCCCCTATTAAGGAGCTTTTTGGAGTTTATTCAAAAAAGGAAAAGAAAATTGGTATGAATAAACCGATTATTTTGTGCTTGCCATCTCTTTCTTAACCATTACAGCTGCTGCAACGATGAAAGCGATGATGAGACCTAGCTCCATTGTAAACCCTTAATGTAAAGTTGGAAAAACCGAATCGAAACTGCGGCTATTCTAACACCTTTACAAAACAATGATACCTATTAACGAGATTTTTACGTTTTTTATCGACTCAGATCAAAAGTCGCACTCTCAAGCGTGTTTTAAACAATTATCGCTATTCATGATCGGAGAAAATGTCACAAAAGAATATTCTGACTATCGGTTACTTCATAGTGACTTTTCCGCCAATAATCTTGAATGCTGGCGTGCCTCGAACTAATGTATCCCTCGCGAATTCGATACCACAACTCGGACAAAAACAGGGTTTATCCGTGTGATCTTCAACTATTCGCTCTTTAAAACATTTAACTAAAGCCCCCTTGCCTCCTTTTCGGTATTTAAACAGGTGACACTTACATTTCGTACATAATACGTCTACGGTCTTAGAGGGCTGTTTTTTATTGGGTTTGGCCAAAATAACTACTCTTCTTTTTGTTCAAAAGTGAGATCCAAGGCTGGTTTTACCCATACTTTACTAAAGTCGAACCAGCCTAAAGCGTTACATTTAGCGTTTTGTAACGCCCCACACTGGTCTTTGCTAACTCCTAGCCAACAATGAAACATTGGGATAAGTTGCATCTTTTCAGCCAGAGATTTCCCAAGCTCTTTCGCTGGAAAACTAGCATTTTCTGTTGCTTGCCACTGTTTTACTACTTTTGTCCAATATTCGAAATCTTTACTCATGCTTAAGGCTTCGATATCACTGTAATTGAGCAACCAACCTGCTAGCGCGTCATCTCGATTGGTTGCAATTCCCATCGGTTTTATCCAAATATCCACTTCCGCGGTATCGTCAACTGTCAACTCATACTTAATCAGATTCACGCTCAATCCATCGTGCTTGAGTATCGCTTCAATACACTTCACTAACGTTGGAAACATTGGGTGTTGAGCGTGGTAAGCAATCGTAACCGTTCGGTAAGATGGTGGAGAGGTGTAACCCTGTTTTGTATGATGGTACCAGCCTGGCTTTAGCCCATGCGCAGGCAGAACACCTAGCTCAACGATTTTTTCCTGTGGTAGCTGCTGGAACAAGTTGAGTGTACTTAATCGATGGCTAAAATAACTCGCCCATTCATCACTCACCGCCAGCCCATTTTTACGATTGAGCAATAGCAGTGTGCATCCAGGATCAAGTTCTACTTCATCTCCATAGTTTGCAACGTCCGGCTTAATCGGCTTTGCTAGGCTTGGAAACACCATCGATGAATGCGCTTCGTCAATTACCCACACTTCCACTCTGTCAAGTAAAGGTCTAAAGCCGAAATAGCCATCAAATGCTTGCAATACCAATCGTTTATGATCATTTTGTACCACTTTATAAGGACCAGTTCCGATCGGAAACAGATCGAAATTGTCAGCCCTGCTCTCACTTGGTAGCATGATTTTCGCGCAGGACTCAGAGAGCAGTAGCGGCAGATGGAAATCGTTTTGTGTTAGGTGAATATCGATTATTTGCTGTGCTGGAGATTCTACTCGTGAAAAATGGGAATAAAGATTTTTACTTTTTAGAGACGAAAGACAATCAACAATGTTTTGCATGGTGAGTAGATCACCATTGTGAAAACGTACACTCGGTCGGATATAGAAACGCCAATGGGTTGGAGTGAGCATTTCCCATGTATGGGCAAGGTCGGGTTTTAGCTGCTCAGATTCATCGATCTGAGTCAAACCACTGAAGATTTGCTGAGTAATATGAAGTTCAGAACGTCGCATCGGTACGCTTGGGTTAAGCGTCGTCAATGGGCGGTAATAAGGGAGACGAACAACCTGTTGACCCTCTTGATGGACGATGCCGAGATAACTCTCCACCACTTGGGCCAGTTTAGCACTATCATGGTCTAGCACTTTTAGTGCTTGACCAATTTTCCCCTCTTCCAAGTACCGTCGAGCAAGATTCTCACTAACATCGGCGCGGCTGCGCTTGAATATCAGTTGCGAAAGTTTTCCTCTTCCAGGAGCTGGATGCCACTCTAACCAGCCTTCTTCTTCCATTTTGTTGAGAACGATACGGGCATTGCGTCGGGTGCAGAATAAGATCTCTGTGATTTCTTCGAGCTGTACACCACAGTCTTGACCTTTGTAATGTTCAAACAGGGTTTCAAATTGGACTCTTAGTCTTGGGCTGCTCATAAAGAGGAAAACTCGTTATTGTTAATCTAACAACGAGTTTCCCCATTTAGTAGCAATGGATCAAGCGATAAATCAATTATTGTATCTCACAGCCTATTTGCTGAGACAACTCGATTAATTGTTGTTCACTATCCAATTTAACCGACCACTTGGTCTCACTACCATTGGCTGAAATTACATTCGCACCTCTGCCAATTAAAGTTACAGCATCGTTCTGTGCTTGCAAGCTCACCATGTGTACCCCGTCGAGCCTAATGACCACTTCAAATGCCGTGGCGATGATCTTACCGCCACTAAACGGGATCATCATTTGCTGGCACCTTCAGTGTCAACCGATGTCTTACGCTTTGATTTTACGGCGATCGTCAGTCGGCTAGTACAGACCAGCCTTTCTCGTTCGTCGGTAATGTTAATCTGCCATACTTGAGTAGAAACGCCCAAATGAATGGGTTTCGCCGTTCCAATCACGTGCCCGCTTCGCATTGAACGTACATGGTTAGCATTGATATCTAAACCAACACAATAGCTTCCTTTTGGTACACAGAAATTTGCAGCAACGGACCCGAGCGTTTCCGCAAGAACAACCGATGCTCCTCCATGCAGCATGCCTAAAGGTTGATGAGTAAAGGAACATACCGGCATAGTCGCACTAATAAAATCATCACCAAAATCGGTATAAACGATATTGAGGTGCTCTATCAAAGTATTTTTTGATGTGTGGTTAAGAAGCTCTAAATTGATCGGCTGTTTCCAAATACTCATGATTAAATCTACTTTTAACTATGGTTAACAAGGATTGTACCCTAATGTTATGATTTACCAATTGTAATATTGCGTTTGAAATGGAGAATTCGATGAGAACGTGGTTAAAAATTTCAACGATTGCTGCGGCATTGACCGCGATTGCCTGTACTTCATCTCCTACAGGACGCAATCAGCTATTGCTGTTTTCCGATCAGGATATGAGCTCATTAGGGGCGCAATCATTTGAACAAATGAAACAACAGCAAACGGTGAGTAAAGATTCTAAGACCAACGCCTACGTTCAGTGTGTAACCAAGGCAATCACTCAGCATGTGCCAAAGCAACCGGGGTTTACTGATTGGGAAGTGGTGGTCTTTGATAGTGACCAAGTCAATGCCTTTGCTCTACCTGGGGGGAAAATAGGTGTTTACACTGGGTTACTAGATGTCGCAGTTAATCAGGATCAGTTGGCAACGGTTATCGGTCATGAAATTGCTCATGTATTGGCGGATCATAGCAATGAACGTCTATCTCAGTCCCAAATAGCCAATGCCGGCTTACAAATTACAAGCATCGCTCTTGGTTCATCAGATTACGCACAATATCGACAAGCAACAATGGCCGCGCTCGGACTAGGCGTTCAGTACGGGGTCTTGATGCCTTATGGTCGTACCCAAGAGTCCGAAGCAGATTTGGTTGGTTTAGAGTTGATGGCTAAATCTGGGTTTGATCCTAACCAGAGCATCGAACTATGGAAAAATATGGCCAAAGCATCAGGCGGGAGTCAACCACCAGAGCTTCTTTCTACTCACCCTTCACACAATACGCGTATTCAAGATTTGACAGCCAAGATCAACAGCTTGCCAAACTATTCAGTTGCTCGCGTCAACTGCTCATAACAATAAGGGAGCCATTGGCTCCCTTTTCTCTACTATGTACCAAGAATGAGTAGCGGAAGTTGAAGCAGTTGGTCACCCGTTGAAGCAAAGAACCAAATAATTCCAATCAAACTTGCCACTAAGCCGACATACCAAACTGCGGATACAATCTGGCCATAACGATCGAGCGGCAATAAGTGACTATGGTGACGACCACGCCACTCAAATACGATCTCTAACATACCCATGATGAGTAAAAAACCAAATAGCGTTAGGCCAAGTGAGTAACTTAGTACCACGCCACCAGCGGCAGCCGCGGTACATAAAACAATACCCGCAACGCTGTTCATCGAAAAGCTGATGCTTTTTAACACGTGCCCGCCATCGAGAGGCAAAATCGGCAACAAGTTAAATAGATTTAGGAATGCATTAAACACCGCTAGACCCGCAAAGAACATTTCGCCTGTGATCAAATAAATCACTAACAGTACGACAGACAAAATCAATCCAAACATAGGCCCCATTATCGAGATAACGACGTCCTGCCAACGGGTATTTATTTTCTCGTCACTCAGAGCCAATCCACCGAAAAATGGCACTAGGTAGATACCTTTGGTTTTCATACCGAAGTATTTCATCGCTTTAACATGCCCATACTCATGAAAAACCAGACAAGCAATCAAAGCGAGCGCAAATTGAAAAGAGAACAACCAGGAGTAAGCTGCAAGGCTAGCAGAGGCAAGAACAACTTTAATCAACTTGGCGCTCTTGATCGCTTTCATGCCTAGCGAGATTAATCCTATAAGGCTAAAACGCCTTTCTTGCGGCGGTGGCGTATACGGGACTTGTTGCTCGATGTCCTTGGTGTTCCGACTGCCCTTAGCGATAACTTCCCCATTTGCACTGGCTTGAAAGTCCAAAGTGAAAGGTTGCCACACCAAGGTCGCTTTTAATCGGCATTCAAGCGTTTGTTCACCATTCATTAGCGTGAACATATGCTCCGTATCCCTTCCACGTTCACAATCCGCATCGAGCTGAGAGACAAGCTGATTGTTCCAAAACAATTGTTGCCAGCCAGCCATAGAACCTTCAAGACGAAGGGGCTTGCCTAAGAAATCAATGGATAGTAATTCCAACTTCCGTGACCTATTAATTTGAAATAAAGACGCGCTTGATTATGCCTATTGAGACTAAAGAGGTAAAGAAAATGCTAACAATGTGACATTGTCACACAACGTAAGCTATTGACACGATGCATTTTGTTACTCGATTGATTACAAAAGTCAGTATTTGGCAATTTTACAGCGGGAAAACCTTTGCTATTCCCAATAGCCCTTTCATTTCGATGGATAAAGTGCATAATAGCCGCGTTATTAACACCTAATATATGTGAGTCCATTATGTCTTCTGAAGCTACTATGCTAGAACGCTGCCAATCTAAATGTGAACTATGTGCTGCTGATGCACCATTAACGGCATACGCTGTTCCACCGCACAGCCACGTGACAGTAGATTACGGCATCATGGTCTGTGACAAATGTCTGGGTGAAATCGATGAGCCAAAAGACATTAACCACTGGCGTTGTCTAAACGACAGCATGTGGAGCCAGGTACCGGCTGTTCAGGTAACGGCTTGGCGTCAACTAACTCGTTTGAACTCAGAAAGCTGGGCACAAGACGCGCTAGACATGATGTACATGGAAGAAGATCAAATGAACTGGGCAATGACAGGTATGTCGGCTGATGACAAACCTCTTGATTGCAACGGCGTTGAACTTAAAAAAGGTGACGACGTAACAGTTATCAAAGACCTGCCAGTTAAAGGCACTAACCAAGTCATCAAGCAAGGCACGGTTATCCGTGGCATTAGCATTGGCGATGATCCTAAGCTTGTTTCTGGTAAAGCGAACGGTGGTCAATCTATGTACGTTATCGCGGAATACTGCCGTAAGAAGTAATTCCCCCGAGTACGAAAAAAGCGTTCACATGAACGCTTTTTTTTATTTCTATGTACAGATAAAAAAAATGCCAGCAACATGGCTAGCATTTCTTCTAATATTTCTATTAGCGGTATAGACCGATATCTTTTTGCATATGACCAGACAAATCCGTCGCGTATTGCGCACTTGGTTCGCTGTTATCTGTAAATAGAATATCTAGTAGGTGTGCAATCAATCCTTTGAAAGAAACCGAGTAGGTTTTTTTATCCATAGAGATAGGTGCTTCGATAGTACCCATTTGCATTGCTTGTGCCATGATTGCCTCTCTATAAACTGCTTAATTCATTTTGTTGCGCTAATGATAGGCAATATTTTTTCGCGCAAAAAATGACAATTTTTGGATATTCACATTAGATTTTTTAATAAAACAACCCATTAACACCCTGCGTTTTATTTAATCCAGATTAAGTAAATAAAAATCCGTAAGTTGCTAATTTTGGTGAATACTTAGTCATTCGTGATGGTGCATCCCGTTTTGTTATCACAAATATTTTACAACATTTCGCATTTCAAAACGGGATGTTACTCGAAAGCTAATTAGTTTATTTATTGGTAGTCACAATGATTTGTTCTCGGTCATTTCTCTGTTTCATGATCGAAGCCACCACAGCTACCGTCATCGTAACCAACAATACGCACAACGAGACCGCTGTTGGTATTTCCCATGCCGAACCTACTAACATCATCTTAATGCCGATAAACACCATGATGAAGGACAGCGCAGGCTTGAGATAGATAAACTTATCCATCATGCCCTGCAATACAAAGTAAAGCGAGCGTAACCCAAGAAGTGCAAATACGTTTGCGGCCAGTACAAGGAAAGGCTCTTGCGTGACTGCGAAGATGGCTGGGATGGAATCAAGAGCAAACATAACATCCATAAAAGCGATAACCGCGATAACGATAAACATCGGTGTTGCAATGCGCTTACCTTGCTCTACAACAGTCAAAGCATTACCAGCAAACTGGTCACTGACTGGGACGAATTTGCGAATAATACGCTCTGGTAATGGGTTAATTTCCTCATCGCCTTTATCACGCGCCAATTGGATACCGGTCCAAATCAAGAATAGAGCAAATACATACAGTATCCAGTGATATTGAGCGAGCAGTTGAGCCCCTACTGCGATCATAATTGCACGTAAGATCAACGCCCCAATCACACCCCATAGAAGCGCACGTGGACGAAGATGCTCAGGAACCATGTATTGATGGAATATGATTGCAAACACAAACAAATTATCAACACTCAGAGACTTCTCTAACAAGTAACCGGTGATGAATGAGACGGTTGCTTTTTCCGGCGTATATAGACTGCTAGGCGCATAGAGATCCCAAAACAAGTAGATAGACGCAGCAAAAAGAAAAGCAAATGCAAACCAGAAGATGCTCCAGATTGCGGCTTTTTTGATGGTAATTTTCCCACCACGAGTTTGCCAGATATCAAGGGCAACCAGTGAAAGGGTCAGAATGCCGAAGCAGATGTAAGTAATAGGGGTCATATGTCCTCCAAATGCGGAGGGATCAACAGAGTCATGAAATGTAACGATCCCAACCGCAAGCAAACAATTCACCTAACTTTTTTATGTTAAGTGCCATTTGATTACGTTGGTCTCGTCGAAATAATCCCGATGGATTCCATCAGAATTACTTATACTTACCGGAAAGATAGAATCTAACGAGATGACGATAAGTAAACCAGAGGCGACTACTCCCCAAACAAGGCGGATTCTATGCCTCAATCAGGCATTCGTCCATAGCTAAATTCGAAAAGGAGCAAATTTATTTGCTCCTTTTGTTTGGTGCCTGCGGTGTTCGTTGTGACGGTTAAACGCCACCCACAGGAATAAAGTAAACTAATGCAGACCATACGCTAATCCAGCTAATGACCACTGCAACGTCTATCCAATCTTTACTCCACATAATACCCCCTTGAGTATTATTGATACATAGCATGAACCCAAGGAGTAACTAGCAACCTTTGTGCCATTGAATAGAACTGATATCGGGCTGTAGACGATTGAGCGTTTGCGGCTTATCTTCCAGCAGTCGGATGAAGCAGTCGGCCATGGAGACAGAGGTTATAACCCCTTCATCTTCCATATTCAAAATCGCGTCGTAACCTTCTTTACCTTTCATCGTATATGCCGATGAAGAACCGTGATATATGCGCTGGTGGTCAACTGGTTGCCAGTTGCCACTCGAATCCAAAATCATTAAATCCTGTATACGCTTACCGATTTCCGCCTCAGACAGATAAGTAAAGCGCAGATTATATGTGTAAGGAAATGAGCCATCCCCTGTCCCTTCAACACCATTGTTTAGCGCGTTATTAATTGCCCCTTCTAAAATGAGCGGCAAGTATTGACCTTTAATTTTGTAGATACCGATCGGTACGGCAAATGGCAGTAGCTTACCTGCCACATCCGCAACAGATACGTTTCCCGCATTAAGTGAATTCCTCACTCCTCCGGCATTATGGAGCGCAAAATCTACGTCGTACCCCATCCGGGTCATCTTGTAATGGAATGACTGTGCGACTAAAGGGGCGAGTTGACTTGGGCCTTGCTCATCTGGGACGCGGATGTGACGCAATTTTCTATCGGCTGTCGCAATGATCTTTCCTTGTAAAGCCACCACCTGATTACGATACTTCTCCTGCAACACCGTCTGGAGTGCAGGATCTTTTTTACACACAACAACATTTGGATGTACGTTAATAAACTCACGTGCTTGTTGATATGGTGTGTCGTCATGAGTTTCGCTCATGCTGGCATCAATAAACAGTCGTCGACCAAGCAGTAGCTCATTTTGACCGTTGAATGAGATCAGTTCACCATTGGCCGCAAACTCCAAGTCGCAATGACCAAGGCTCAAGGCATGATAGCCCGCTTGTACTACGTAGGTTTGATTGACTTTTACGCCATAATCATCGTCTTTGGTTAAGCCTAAATCACTGAAATCCCCCTGCAAGCGATGACTATGTCCGCCAACAATCACACTGATGCCATCGACATGGTTGGCGAGATCTAAATCGGCTTCGTATCCCATATGACTGAGCAAGATAATCTTGTTGATTCCTGCAAGGTGCATCTGGGCTACCGTATTTTTTGCCGTTTCAATCGCGTTAATAAAGGGCGTGTCCCAGTCTGGATTTGAGATGTCGGCCATCTTGTCGAGCGCTAAAGAAAAAATAGCAATCTTATCGTCACCAAACGGTTTCTCTATCCAACCAGCGCTATGAGTGACGGCGTTATAGCTCACCACCTTTGGATTGATTGACAGCCTATGTGCCTTATTGAGGGATTCGTTACTTAGATCCCAATTGCCAGCAAGCAGCGGGAAATTAATCTGAGTTGCAAACTGAGCGACGGGTTCATTACCCATGTCTAATTCATGATTGCCTAACGCCATCGCATCAATATCTAAGCCGTTTAGCATGGTGGCGTTTGCTTCTCCCTTAAACAAAGAGAAGTACAGGGTCCCTTGAAAGCAATCTCCCGCATGAAGAAAAACAAATTCTTGCTCTTGAGATTGTGCCTCTTCACGCAACTGTTTTACTCGCGTGGCGATACGAGCAAAGCCCCCGGCACTGACATAGGGCGCTAACGAGTGTCCATCGACATTGATAGATAACTGAAGAGATGTAGGTTCAAAATAGGAATGTGTATCATTGATGTGAGCTATCCGCAGCCGTGTTGTTTTATTTTTTTTATCTGTCATATCTTTTCTCTCTTTTCCGCTACATCCTACCTTATCCAACATGACAGATTCATTATATTTCACATTTATATTGAGAACGATATGTCATATACATCTGAATGTATGATGACGGTCATAGTTATAAAACGAGTTGAGATTGATGTCAGGTTAAGACTTTGTGAGCTAAATGTCTGCTATGTCAGCATTTTTCTATTATGCTTATCATAACAACAGTCATTGAGGTCACTCTATGAAGCTAGAGCGAATTGAGATTTCCGGGTTTCGTGGAATCAAACGTCTTTCAATCGCATTCGATGAGCTCACCACCCTAATTGGTGAAAATACTTGGGGTAAATCATCACTCCTAGACGCGCTTTCTGTTTCACTCCCACCAGAGGGCACACCGTATAGTTTCGAAATGACAGACTTCCACGTCGATTATTCCATCGCCCATCCCCAGACTCAGCACCTACAAATCGTACTAAGTTTGGTTTCTACTGATAAAAACGAAATTCACGCAGGTCGCTATCGAAAGATCAAACCCGTTTGGGTTGAAGACGAACAAGGGGTCCATCGTATTATCTATCGATTGAGTGCATCACGTGTGGCGTATGATATCGAGACTAAGTACAGTTTTCTCGATATCGAAGGAAACCCATTGCCGTTGCATCACTCCGAAAAGCTGGCACAAGAACTGATGAGTCTCCATCCTGTTATTCGACTCAAGGATTCACGTCGTTTTGAACGCCCTATTCACAACGGAAACAGTGTCAGTTCCCGTGTAGAGAAACGGATAGACAATACTTGCCGCCGTTTGATGGCGATTCCCGGCCACGTCAACAAAGGTGAAATGCGTAGTAGCCTGAATTCAATGAATGCCTTAGTCGAACACTACTTTTCTTTTAAATCCAATTCACGCAAGAATCCACGCAAACAGCGTGATGGTATTTTCTTTAATGCGCCTCAAGGTACCAAAAGTATTTCTCAGGTAGTTGAGGAAACAAAAGACAAACAAACTCGCTTGCTGTTTATGGGGCTGTTAAATGCCTATCTTCAAGCAAAAGGCCCAACAACACTAAGACGTTGCGCTCGCCCACTGTTGATCATTGAAGATCCAGAAGGCCGTTTGCACCCTACCCACCTCGCGCGCGCATGGGGTTTACTGCAACTTTTACCTATGCAAAAAATATTAACAACCAATAGTGGCGAGTTACTTGGTCAGGTTCCATTATCCAGTATTAGACGCTTAGTTAGACAGTCGGATCGTACTATTACCACTTACTTGTCTGAGCAAGGATTCGGCCGCGACGATTTGCGCCGCATAGGATTCCATATTCGTTTCCATCGCTCAGGTGCGCTGTTTGCTCGGTGTTGGCTATTGGTTGAGGGCGAGACTGAGGTATGGCTATTTAACGAATTGGCTAACCAGTGCGGCTACAACCTCGCCGCGGAAGGCGTGCAAATCATCGAGTTTGCTCAGTCAGGTCTAAAGTCGCTGATCAAAGTTGCCAAAGCATTTGGAATTGACTGGCATGTTGTAACAGATGGCGATGCCGCCGGTAAAAAGTACGCAGCCACCGTTAAAGCTCAGTTGGGTCATGACCAAGAGCGACACAGACTCACCGAACTACCGGATCGAGATATAGAGCACTTCTTGTATAACAATGGATTCGAGCCGTTTTTTAAAAATATGGTCAAGATTCCACTAGATCACCCTATTCCCGCGAAAAAAGTCGTCACACGAGTGCTGAAAAAATACGCCAAACCGGATCTCGCGCTCGCCATCGTTTCCCACTGCGAAACCAAAGGTAACGAATGCATTCCAATCTTATTGCGCTGGACATTGAAGCGTGTCGTCACAATGGCAAATGGCAACACATAAAAAAGCGGCATCTATAACTAGATGCCGCGTATCAAAAAATACTGATACAAATCAATCGGGGGTTCCTGAGCAGCTTCGGTATAGCAGTCAGGATGGTTATCTAAAGCTAAGAACGCGCTTGTAAGCGGTTATTAGCCTGAGATTGGTTCGACTTCTGATGAAGCCACATGCCGCTCGCTTTCATTAGGTAACCAAAAATGCCACCTAAAATCAGGGAAGGAATCACTAGCTTCCAGTTACCATCGGCTGCAAAGGTTGCGCATGAACCAATAAAGGTGCCAGGGATATAACCGAGCCAAGCTTGTTTCGCCTGCACACACATCAAAAATGCAACAAGGGCTGTAATCACGTAGCCAAGGATTTCCAGTGAAGCGAATTGAGATGCGTAAATGATCACCATTGCCCAAAAAACGCCACTCATATTAGTTATCAAACTAACTGATAACCCTTTTATTCCGTCGTTTGGCGACGCAAAATAGCTAGTACAGCCCAAGAAACCTGCCCATGAAAGCAGCCCTAGAGAGATAGCTACCCACCCCCAAAGTCCGGATAAAATGCCTGTTGTAAGTGAAATTGCGACTAGAGTGCTCATTACGCCTCGCTCGGTGTGTTTAACCACACATCAAAAGTTCAAGTAAGCATACTAGGCAATTTCACGCCAATAACACACAACGCAGATCACACAATCAATAATGCAATTGCATTAAAAATCATTAAACTTGTGACGTAATCGATATTTCAACAGTTTTAGTTAATAAGGTGCAGGATCGTTGGCTACAACACTGACGGTTTGCCTTTCATCATTCGTGCCCCTTCTCGCTTAATGCACTCGACAAGCGGGTTTTCAATCATGTCGGCTCGCCATATAAAAGAGAGAGTCCGCTCCATACTGAGTTCTGGGACATTCAGAGCGACAAGCTGACCACTTTCAATGAATCGCTCAACATCAAGATAGGGTAAACAAGTAAGATATTGACCGTTTTCAACCATACTGCGAAGCACTGGAACGTGTTCGTATTCACGCCATACATCGAGATCTTCAATCAAATGGTGTATCGAACTGTCAAAAATCATTCGTGTCCCGCTGCCGTGCTCTCGCAATACCCAACGAGCCTGCTCAAGCTGCGCCAAGCTCACTGTTTCATGGCGAGCGAAAGGATGATGAGCAGCAGCAACCACTGTGAGATGATCCCGGCACCAAACCTCCTGATGCAAGCGGTTGTCATCACAACGTCCTTCGATGATACCCAGGTCATATTTGTAGTCGAGTACACCCTCGATAACGCTGTCGGTACTTTTGACGTTAAGTGAAATACGCATTTCAGGAAAAGAGTTATCAATAATACTGATAAGGTCAGGCACCAAATGTTCTGCTGGTGTTTGGCTTGCGCCAAGCTTAACGTGGCCACTAAGCAAATGCTGTTCATAGAAGCCCATTTCAATCTGTTGAGCATCTTGCAAGAGGCGTTTTGCTTTGGGGCGAAGCCACATTCCCCAATGGGTCAGAGCCATCTGCTTTCCTTGGCGTTCAAAGAGCGGACGGCCGAGCATCTTCTCCAATTGAGCCAAAGACATGCTTGTCGCAGACTGAGTTAATGCGAGTTTATCAGCAGCCAAACTGACACTGCCGGTATCGGCAACTGAATCAAATACTGCAAGCTGTTTTAATGAATATCGCATAGCGATCCAATCCTTTGCTATTGATGGTGTTTTCTACACACATTACTACGTTCAAATGTCAGATTGACCCGACATATACGCAAACCGTTTCATTTTACGCTCCTGCCACGGCATATCAATATTTTTGATGTGGTTTTTAAAAATTATCAATTTTACCTCTAGTGCTCCTGACCCTAATCTGGTTGGGCAGTGGTGAGTTATTCGCTGCATACACACAGGAGGAGATTTATGCAGTACACGTTGAGGAGCGGTTATGTCATCAACTCAAGTCAATAATCAGTACTTTTCGCCCATCGAAATGATGGCCGAAGCTGAAAAATTTGCGTTAAGCAAAGCCAAAAAGAGCAGCGGCATGACGTTAAGCCTAGCGATTATGGCTGGCGCGTTTATCGGTCTGGCATTTCTGTTTTACATAACAGTCACAACAGGCAGTGCTGACAGTGGTTGGGGGTTAAGCCGATTAGCTGGAGGCTTGGCCTTCAGTATGGGGCTCATTCTCATCGTCATATGTGGTGGAGAACTGTTTACCAGTTCAGTGTTATCGAGCATCTCTTGGGCCAATAAACAGATTAGCTTTACCAAGATGATCTCTATCTGGGGCAAGGTCTACTTCGGTAACTTTATTGGTGCAATGCTGCTGTTGATCATCGTCAGTGCCGCTGGCATGTATCAATTGGATCAAGGTCAGTGGGGATTGAATGCGCTCAACATTGCTCAGCATAAACTACACCACACCACCATCCAGGCATTCGCATTAGGTGTGTTATGTAACTTATTGGTTTGTCTAGCAATATGGTTAACGTTTAGCAGTGCAAACGCAATGACAAAGGCAGCAATGACCATTATGCCTGTTGCCATGTTCGTCTCAAGCGGCTTCGAACACTGCGTAGCCAACATGTTTATGGTGCCATTGGGGATCGTTATCCAGAACTTTGCTCCCGATAGTTTTTGGCAACAAGTCGGCGTATCAGCGACACACTATGCAGACCTAAACGTTAAGCAATTTGTCTTCGCCAACCTGATTCCAGTGACACTTGGAAACATTGTTGGGGGAGCAGTTTTGGTGGGACTTGCGAACTGGGGAATTTATCGCAGACCACATCTAAAAGCAGCCAATGTATCGGCCATTACAACAACTCAGTTAAATACGGTTAAGGAACTAACTATGAACAACAACCTAACGGCTAAAGACATTATGAATAGCGCGCCGGTCGTACTACGCGCAGACATGCCAACTCCAACAGCGATCGACACTCTTTTAGACAACCATCTTGCCAGTGCACCCGTTTGTGATATCGAAGGTCGTTTAGTGGGTTTCTTCTCTGCACATGACGTGATGGTCGACCTATGGTGTCAGGATTACATTCCAACGAGCGATCAAAAAGTGGTTGATTTAATGTCACGCGAAGTTATCGCTATCGATAGCAAAGACAAACTGGTTGATATCGCTGAATTCCTTTGTATCGACAAAGAACAGCTATACCCAACAACGAGCATGGGGATGGCGACTCGCTTCACCACACTCTCTTTAGAAGAGCGTGCGAAGTCGATGAAAGTAAACCAACCGCATGTACTGCCTGTTCTTGAGCAAGGTAAATTGGTCGGTGTGGTCTCACGAGAAACTGTTCTTGCCGCACTGCGCCCTATTTACGGTGAACGAGTGAGCATCGTTGAACAACGCCATCTAGAAACAGCGTAAAAGACAGAATAACAACACGTTGGCTAGAAGTTTTGGTCGGGAAATAAGTCGCTTGACCAAAAAAAGCCCCTTAGCTCAGGCTAAGGGGCTTTTTTGTCACTTCCGCTGCTGGTGTTATTTCTTAACACCTTCAACGTGCAGTTCCATGTCTACATAACTTGATGCACCCATCACTGCGATATTGAAGTCTGCAAGCTCAAGACGCGTTGTGCCGTAGAAGCCAGCACGCTCATTACCCCAAGGATCTTGACCTGCACCAATGAACTCAGCGTCAATTGTAATTGGCTTAGTCACACCGTGAAGATTCAGTTCACCATTTACAGCCAGTTTGCCCTCGCCTTTATCAACAACACTGGTACTGGTAAAGGTTGCTGTAGAGTACTTAGAAGCGTCAATAAAGTCTGAACTACGAATATGTTTATCACGCTCTGCATGGTTCGAGTCTAAACTTGTCGTATCAACATTTACCATTACTTTTGATGCCGCTACGTTAGCAGGATCATAAGAAAACTCACCATCAAACTTGTTAAAACGACCTTTGATAAAACTGTAACCTAGGTGGCTGACTTTAAAGTTAACTGAAGCGTGAGCACCTTTAGTATCGATCATGTAATCTGCTGCGCTCGCACCAAAAGGCAATGCCATAACCATAGCCAGTCCTGCAGCAAAAATTGTTTTTTTCATTATGAAGCTCCTATCATCTTACGTAGCGTGTTGTTTTTCACGTTTTTGATAACGTTGTGCACGTAATAACTAGTTTATGCCTAGCATTTTACGTAACGTATTGTCTTTATTAATAAAGTGGTGTTTTAAAGCTGCAATTGCATGAACAGCAGCAAGAATAATGAGTGCCCAAGCCGTATAGAAATGAACCTGACCAGAGATATCTGCCTGATTTTCAAACAGAGCCCCTAGCGCGGGTACACTAAACCAGTTGAAAACGTCAATCGCTCGGCCATCTTCCGTCGAAATCAAATATCCCGACACAAACAGCACGATAAACAGAACGTACATCGCCATATGAGCCAATTTGGCGCCAATGATTTCTAGCGGGCTGCCTTCAGTTCGTGGTGACGGCGTCACTAATTTCCATACAAATCTAAAGATGGTTAACCCTGCTAGCAATAATCCAACTGATTTGTGCCAGTGCGGTGCGGTCTTATACCACTGACTGTAATAGGATAGATCGACCATCCACAGTCCGACACCGAACATGGCGATCACCACAATCGCTGACAACCAATGGATTGCTCTTGCTACTGGGTTGTAATTTTTTACGTCTGATTTCATTCAACAGCCCTATACCTTAGCGTTACTTTTGTGCTCTTTAGACTACATTTCCCGTCTTTCTTGCAACAGATTATTTACTATTCTTTACTTTCACGACATCCGTTGGTGTTGATTAAGTCGTTCAAAAAATTTGAAGGAACTTAATAATCACTCAATTGCTCGGCTTGATAGATTTCATCGCCAATATCTAACATTCTTCTTTCCATTATCGCTTGCGCATCAGATAGGCCTTTGTTGTAAAAAGCGCCACCAAAATTCTTGGTAATAAACTCAAGCAGAAATTCACTATCGAATTGTCCAATTTCAATATCAAGTTCGTCTTCTAAGTAGTTCTGAAGCCGCTGCGCCATCGCCTGTTTTTGTTGTGATGTAAATTCAATCTTAGACATAAACCCCTAAAGCTCCACAAGTTTTAATCGATTAAGTGTAACGAAACTTTATCGCAGCATGTTAGTCTAGTTACGCTTAGTGCTTATTATGGAGAGATTGATCTTGTTATTGGATGTATTAGTACAGAGCGTCAACGAATTTCAGGCTGACTGCATGGCGTTATGTGAAAAGCACTACCCAACAATTCACAATAAGGGGATGAACGAGCATCATTTGGGTTTAGCCTTTGCGCGTCGTCTTTCACGCACGCTGAATGAGTTTGGTCATGACTACGACTATAAGTCTCTTGATACGGTAAACAACATCGATCTTCCCCATCACTATCGAGTCAGTTCAGAAATAGGCACGGTGTGGATTTTGACTTCTCACCTTGTTAGCGCTGGGCCTTCATGTCGTAAGAAGCTGTTTAAAACCATAGCCCATTGGCAAGAAGAGTATGGATACGCCGTCCAACCGAACGATCTATTACTATTACTTACTGACCATTGGATAACGCGTAGCAAACAGAGTCGAGAGTTACTACATTGGTGGACAGGTCAATTACCAGACGAGATAGATGAATACCGTGTTCAGGGGATCACTCTGTATGAAAGTGAATCTCTACTGGCTCAATCTCTAGAACAGCATTTTAGCCTCAGCCCTTATTTCGTAAAGTTTACCCATCCATTAAAGCGCGCTACGGATAAACAGCTGGTACGTAAATACATTCAGCTCTATTCAGTCATACAACTTAGTTAAACGCCGTCATGTCATCGTAAGGTCACGTTCTCCAACAATACTACTCCCTCTTTGTCGAGATAAAGAGGTTGAAGTGAAAGCTCTTAAACGCTACCAGTACGAACGATACGCTATTTTGTGTAATCTCGCCTATCGTCCTGCCATTAGGCAAACTCAATTTGGTTTTTCGCCTAGAGGACAAAGGGTTATCCATAATCGCTTTGGTCAGCCAATGATTCGTGTGCTGTGGAATGATCAACAAGAAGAAGTCATCGTTGTCATTAAAGGGTCTCACAATCCCTACGACTGGTTACTCAATCTCGCGATTTGGAAAAGATCGCCTCATGATCATACCCTGTTGCCATACGCAATTCATGCGGGCTACTTCTATTTGCTTAATCAAGAGAGCAATCCGAATAAAAACAGTGACCATTTAGGAACCACAGTTATAGATAAACTGCTCGACGTACTCTCCCCACTCATTGAACAAGGTAAACGGGTGACTTTTACAGGGCACTCTTCAGGGGGAGCTCTGGCTTGTGTTATGGCTGATTGCGTCGAGCGAATGCATCCACACAGGATCAAACGAGTAGTGACATTTGGCCAGCCAGCGATAGGGGGTGGTTCTTTTACCCGACACTATCTACTCTCCCATAAAACCTATCGTATTTGCTGTGATCTCGATATCGTCACTTTCTTACCCCCAATCCCTCTAGCCTACCGTCATGTGGGTAAGTTGCTCTGGCTCTATAATGGAAAAATTCACGAAAATACACCAACGATACGCCGGCTTGTGCTATCGATTATTTCTTGGGCAATACGCCCTTTTTCCTATCATTTGATGTCCAAATATATTCGCAATAAAGATTTTTTTGACGAACGATAGTATCGCCCGCTAATTTCCCCTCTAGCGTGGACAAAAACGCATCAAACCATGTTTACTACTTAGCCACTAATGACAAAACGTTCAGTTAATCTGTCTGCTAGTAAACGATTAATTAACCAATAGTTGGATATGCCTTCAAAATTCGAGTCTTTAGCCCAAAGTTTAATTGACAGATTTACGGCCGTGTCAATATTATGTCGCAATGTTGAGAACAACCCACTGTGGTTAACTTTGTCGATTATCGAGGTCTATTGTAGGTATGATTCTATCCACTAAGCAGCAATTTGTGGATTGCCTTTCCATCAATGAAAATTCGCAGTACGTCGGCACTTATAAAGACCTAAAACTCAATAGTGTGTTCCAACCGATTTTCGACCGCCAGGACCAAGTTATCGGTGTTGAAGCTTTGGTAAGGATTCACCGTGAAGGACATGGTTGCGTCCGCCCTGATCTCTTTTTCCATTCTGACCAGACTGACTTTGATGACAAGATCAATGTAGAGCGTTTAAGTCGAGTCATTCACATTCGAAACTTTGCGCGTTCAAAATACCGTCATCTGCAACTCTTCCTTAATGTCCTCCCGTCTGCTGGGGAATATCTCGCCATCGAAAGTATTGATTCTTGCTTGCTCAATCAGCGTCTCAAAGCTCTTGAGCTAAGTAGCTCGCAAATTGTCATGGAAGTGATTGAACTCGCTGCATCGAGTGAAGAGAACCTGCGCCGAGCGATGGACAAACTTGCTGAGAATAAGTTCACAATCGCAGTAGATGACTATGGTATAAATGCCTCAAACCAAAAACGGGTTGAAGCGTTAAGACCCGGAATAATAAAAATTGATCGTACATTGATGCTATCGTGCATGGACGGCGATAAAAGCGGCTTGCTGTCTAGTATTAACCTTGCAAAAAAACTCAATGCAAAAACGGTAATTGAGGGTATTGAGACTCAACAGCAGCTTGATGCAATGCGTCAGTTAGAGATCGATATGTTCCAAGGGTATTTTCTTGCAATGCCGGCTCCACTAGAGGCCATCCATCCGCTCGCAACACACAACTTTGAGCTATTGAGTAAGTAAAATGTGACAAACGGCGATTTAAATAAGTTGTCCTAAAACTCTCGCTGAGAACAATACCTCCTCCCCATTTTGTATATGCCCCATCAATCATTGGCTGTAATTTTAACATCCAAGAAACCACATAATTACAATACATATCTCTAACTGCAAAAGCTTTATCGAATTATTGTTCCAGATCATTAGAACGGCAAATTGCCCTCGTGCCACAAGATAGAATTCTGTACATTCTTTGACATAGTTTGAAACAGTTTCTTTATATTTTTCATATCTTGAGGAGATTTCTATGCTGGAACTCTTGATTGGCCTCGTTGTGACGATCACCGTTGGCTATTTCATTGTCAAAGGCTACAAACCCGCTGGTGTCCTACTCACTGCCGGTATTTTTCTGTTGATTGTTACGGGGATTATCGGCCACACCGTATTGCCCGCAAAGATCACATCAACAGGAAACATGGTCACTGACGCACTAGAGTACGTCAAATACATGCTTCAGTACCGTGGTGGCGGTTTAGGTATGCAGATCATGCTGTTATGTGGCTTTGCTGCTTATATGACTCATATTGGTGCTAACAATGTTGTAGTAAAACAGTTTTCAAAACCACTCTCTGTCATCAAGTCTCCATACGTACTGCTCGTTGCAGCCTATATTGTCGCGTGTCTCATGTCATTAGCCGTGAGTTCTGCAACAGGCCTTGGTGTTCTATTAATGGCAACACTATTCCCAATGATGACGGCTATGGGCATTTCTCGTCCAGCTGCGGTTGCTGTTTGTGCGTCCCCTGCTGCGATCATTCTTTCACCAACGTCTGGAGATGTGGTCATTGCAGCTGAGAAGTCAGGATTAGATTTGGATGTATTCGCCGTCCAAACCGTACTTCCAGTCTCAATCTGTGCGATCATCGTGATGGCAGTAGCCGCTTTCTTTTGGAACAAATACCTCGATCAAAAACAAAACTCTCCAATGGAGCGAGTCGATGTTTCTGAGATTGAAGTAAACGCGCCAGCGTTTTATGCCGTGTTACCATTCTTACCGATTATTGGTGTGTTCCTGTTTAACGGTCGTACTATCCCAGGCCTCAAACTAGACATCTACACCATTGTAGTGCTTTCGATTTTCATCGGCGCTTTGGTTGATTATATTGTTAAGCGTTTTGACGGACAAAAAACCCTTGAAGACCTAGAGTCTTGTTACCAAGGTATGGCTGACGCGTTTAAAGGTGTTGTGATGCTATTGGTCGCAGCTGGTGTGTTCGCTCAAGGTCTTATGTCTGTCGGCGCTATTGATAACCTACTGCACTTAGCAGAAACAGCGGGCGCAGGCGGTATTGCCTTGATGCTGATCTTGACTGGTCTAACAGTTGCCGCGGCCATTGCGACGGGTTCAGGTAATGCGCCTTTTTACGCATTCGTAGAGCTTGCTCCTTCATTAGCCGCTAAAATGGGCCTCAACCCAGCGTTCCTAATCATTCCGATGCTACAGGCGTCTAACCTAGGTCGTACTATTTCGCCAGTATCAGGTGTTATCGTAGCAACTTCAGGTATGGCAAACATCAGTCCGTTCGAAGTCGTGAAACGTACTTCGGTTCCTGTACTGTGTGGTTTGGCAACGGTCATCATTGGTACGATGGTACTGGTTCCAATGAACGCGTAATTCGCCGACTAGGCACTAAAAAGGGCGCTATCAGCGCCCTTTTTTGTATTGGTGACAGTTACTTATTATCACCGTATCGTTCTAGGTATAACACGGTTGCTGCTGTGCGAGACGGTACCTTGAGCTTCTTAAGTAGGCTTTTCATGTGCACTTTCACCGTCGATTCAGAGATAAAAAGTGTGTCTGCAATCTGTTTGTTACGAAAGCCTTTTGCCACTTCTTTTAAGATTTGTAACTCACGGTCTGTGAGTTCATCAAAGACGTCCGTGCTGTTCTCACGTTCGCTAAGATATTTGGCTACTTCTCGGCTGTACGCTTTGTTACCGCGTAACGATGAACGCAGTAGCTCCACCAGCTCGTCAGGTTCCGTATCTTTAAGTAAATAGCCGTCAGCGCCTGCTTTGACGATCGCTTCAATATCTGCCGGGCTGTCTGATACTGTGAGGATAACAATTGCTGCATCGCAACCATCTGCACGAAGTGCCCCAAGCGTATCAAGTCCAGACATCCCCTTCATATTGAGGTCGAGTAACACGAGATCAGGTGTATGCTCATGGTTTTTGGCAACGGCATCAGCGCCATTGCTTGCTTCCGCCACCACATCAAAATCGTCTTCAAAGCTCAAGAGCTGCTGAATACCACGTCTCATCAGTGGATGATCATCCACTAGTAATACTCTACATACGGTCAATGTTCGTTTCCTTAATCTTGGGATACTCTAATAGTATTTCACAACCTTTATTGTCACGACTGTTAACGACAAGATTTCCACTTAATCGAGAGGCGCGCTCTTTCATAATGCTTAATCCGTAATGGTTGAGCTTTTCAATTGATTGATCAAACCCTACACCATCATCACTGACCGAGACTAGGACGTGTGTATCGGTTTCATGACATTGAATACAAATGTGTTGTGCATTTGCGTGCTTTATAGCATTTATGGTTGCTTCTCTTATCAATTGAAGTAGATGTACTTGTTGATTTGCATCTAGTTCAATGGATGATAATTCATTGCTTAAAATGATTTCTGCATCAGTCTGCTCTGCCAACTGAGACGTCATTTCACTCAGTGCGTTTCCAAAACTGCCCTCTTTGATCGTCAATCTAAAGGTCGTCAAAAGCTCCCTTAGCTGGGTGTAAGCCGCCGACAACCCAGTATCAAGTTCAGCAAGAATTGGCGTCGTGTTATCAAGCTCTTTGCTATCAGGTAGTTTAGCAATTCCTCTTTTAAGTAAAGAGACTTGAATCTTGAGATACGATAACGACTGCGCTAATGAGTCATGTAACTCACGGGCAATGGTCGCACGCTCTTCCATCAGAAGCAGTTGCTCAGCCTGTTTTTGCGCCTGATTGTAATAGACTGCCCGCGAAAGTATTTGGACAAAGTTATCGATCAGAGCTTGATCCGGACACGGCAATGATACTTTCCAATAAAGCGTCCCTAACTCCACGCCATCTAATGACAACGGCTGGCTCTGGCAGTTCGAATCGCATCCGGCACATTCGACACCTTGTGTCAGTATTAGTGGACGTTCACCCTCGGCAGTGATTTCTAATTTAACCGCCGCGATGCCTTCTAAGCTTGCAATGTGAGCTAAGATGGCTTCAAAGTTATCCTGACCAATCCTCGAAGCAGTGAGTTCCTGCGATGATTTATATAGTACTTTCAGCGAGTTGTTGGCATGTTGAAGCCTCTGCGTTTTCTCATTAACCGCTTTTTCAAGCCCTCGATACAGCTTACCAAGTTCTGCAGCCATATTGTTGAAAGTGCGGGTTAAAATCCCCATCTCATTGTCGCTCGAAACATTGAGCTCAACGTCAAATGAACGCGATTGGATCTGTTCACTGGCATAAACCAATGCGTTCAAAGGTCTTACGATTTCACGTCGTGTGTAATGAACCACAAAGATGCCGACGATAAGAATCCCACCAAGACCTAATCCGCCAACCCATGCGAGCTTGATCAGTTTCTGCTCCGAGAAGTTTTGTAATTTGAATACAAAAGCATCGATTTGATTGACAAATCCAGCAACGAGGATCAAATAACGATCCCTGTCATGACTCTTTAACACCTGCTTGAGTTCGTGCCAACGTACAATCAGGCGGTAGTAATCATGGGTAATATCGTCGGGTACTGTCCAGCCTTGCAACGCCTTCATCGACGGTGCATAAACAGAACGTTCAAACATGGTAATGTGCGCTTCATAATCAACAGATTGTGACTGGATATCATGCGCAAGTCGATAGCTCTGCATACGCATCGATCCTGCTACGTTGACTGCCTCAGCATCATTGAGACTGGAAGCCAAAGTGATGATGGCAAAACTCGTTGTCGCCACCGAGAGTGCAAGGATAAGGCCCATCGCTTTGGCAATGGTTCTCGTAACGGAGTTTTTCACACTTTTTAACACTGTCTCACCACTTGTTGAATCTATCGCCGATATTTGTTCTACCCAGTTTGTGCGACACGCACAATATGTGATCAAAGCCGTCGGAATTTATTGATCTAAAACAACAACCCCCGCTAATTAACCCCTAAGGGGTATTTATACAAATATGTCAAAAACTACAATTTGTATGAACTTAAATGACAGTTTGTTAATGGCAATTGTGAGCTAAGCTTAGTCTACAATAATTGTGATATTAGGGATTTCAGTGGTCGATCTAGCAAAGCGCAGCTTTTTTTCTCGCAACAAAATCGATGATACCGCAATCAAGCTCCCTTGGTTGGCAGATTCTGGTGTTTTTACAGATTTATGCACCCGTTGCGGAAAATGTGCCGAGAATTGTGAAACGAACATCATTGTCAAAGGTGACGGTGGTTTTCCTACTGTCGATTTTTCGATTGATGAATGCACATTTTGCTATCAGTGTGCCGAAGCATGCCCTGAACCCTTATTTTTGCCTCAATCACAACAACCTTGGAATGCAAAAGCGTCAATCAGCGCAAGCTGTTTGGCGATTAATAATGTCGAATGCCGAAGCTGTGGCGATATGTGCGAAACCATGGCAATCAAATTCCAATTACAAATCGGCAAAGTCGCACAACCGAAAATAGAGTTTGATGAATGTAGCGGATGTGGCGCATGTGTTTCTGTATGCCCTACTTCGTCAATCAATGTGAGCAATTTAGTTTAAACGGAATCGAACAATGTCACTTAACGAAGTGCATATTTCTAGCTTAGTCGTCCACTGCTCTCCTGAGCATCTTAACCAAGTTAAGCAACAGATTGAGCAAAACGATAATGCAGAGATTTATGCTGATAGCCCTGAAGGGAAAATAGTCGTGGTTTTAGAAACGGAAAACCAGGGCTTTATCACCGACACAATCGAAGCAATAAACAATTTACCGAATGTATTGAGCACTGCGTTGGTTTACCACCAAATTGAAAGCAGTCTCGATGACAACGAATTAAACGACAATAACACTGGAACTCAACATTCCCAAATCGAGGGTGAAGTATGAAGATGACAAGACGAGCGTTTGTGAAAGCAAACGCAGCAGCATCAGCAGCGGCAGTCGCAGGTATCACTCTACCAGCGTCTGCGACCAACCTGATCGCTAGCTCAGACCAAACAAAAATTACCTGGGACAAAGCGCCTTGTCGTTTCTGTGGTACTGGCTGTTCTGTTCTTGTAGGGACACAGAACGGAAAAGTAGTGGCTACCCAAGGTGACCCAGAAGCACCTGTTAACAAGGGGCTAAACTGTATCAAAGGCTACTTCCTTTCAAAGATCATGTATGGTCAAGACCGTCTTACACAGCCTCTGCTACGCATGAAAAATGGCCAATATGACAAAGAGGGTGAATTCACTCCTGTCTCTTGGGATGTTGCATTTGACACCATGGCTGAAAAATGGAAAGAAGCACTTAAAAAGCAAGGTCCTTCTGGCGTAGGTATGTTTGGTTCAGGCCAATGGACTGTGATGGAAGGTTACGCAGCCGCTAAAATGATGAAAGCTGGCTTCCGCTCTAACAACATCGATCCTAACGCTCGTCACTGTATGGCATCAGCTGTAGGTGCATTTATGCGTACTTTCGGTATTGATGAACCAATGGGTTGTTATGACGACTTTGAGAACGCAGATTCATTCGTTCTTTGGGGTTCAAATATGGCAGAAATGCACCCGGTACTCTGGACTCGTATTACTGACCGTCGTCTAAGTCACCCACACGTTAAAGTCAACGTGCTATCAACTTACTACCACCGTTCATTCGAATTGGCAGACCAAGGTTACATCTTTGAACCTCAGTCTGACCTAGCAATTGCAAACTTCATCGCTAACTACATCATCCAAAATGACGCGGTAAACTGGGACTTTGTAAACAAACACACCAACTTTAAGCAAGCAGATACTGATATCGGTTACGGCCTACGTGACGATGACCCACTGCAAAAAGCGGCGGCAAATCCTAACTCAGGCAAGATGTCTGCGATTTCGTTTGAAGAGTACAAAAAATCAGTTGCTCCGTACACGGTAGAAAAAGCTTCTGAGATGTCAGGCGTGTCTAAAGAGCAACTGATCGAACTTGCTAAACAGTATGCAGATCCTGACACTAAAGTAATGTCGCTTTGGACTATGGGTATGAACCAACATACTCGTGGTGTTTGGATGAACAGTCTAATCTACAACATCCACCTACTGACAGGTAAGATTGCGACTCCGGGTAACAGCCCATTCTCACTAACGGGTCAGCCATCAGCATGTGGTACTGCGCGTGAAGTTGGTACATTTGCTCACCGTCTACCAGCAGATATGGTCGTAGCAAATCCAAAACACCGTAAGATTGCCGAAGGCATTTGGAACATTCCTGATGGTGTTATTCCTCCAAAACCTGGCTATCACGCAGTACTACAAGACCGTATGCTTAAAGACGGAAAGCTAAATGCTTACTGGGTAATGTGTAACAACAATATGCAAGCGGGTCCAAACATTAACGGCGAACGTCTTCCAGGTTATCGTAATCCAGAAAACTTTATCGTATGTTCTGATCCATACCCTACTGCAACAGCACAAGCTGCGGATCTTGTTCTACCTACAGCAATGTGGATCGAAAAAGAAGGCGCTTATGGTAACGCAGAACGTCGTACACAAGCTTGGTACCAGCAAGTCGGTACGGTTGGCGAAGCTAAATCTGACTTATGGCAGGTGATGGAGTTCTCTAAACGCTTCAAAATGGAAGAAGTTTGGACAGAAGAACAACTTGCGAAAGCACCTCAATACCGTGGTAAGACTATGTATGACATGTTGTTCGCCAACGGCGTTGTCAACAAGTTCCCAATTGAAGAAGCTCGTGAGCTAAATGACGATGCTCACCACTTCGGTTACTACGTACAAAAAGGTCTCTTCGAAGAGTACGCGGCATTTGGTCGCGGCCATGGTCATGACTTAGCACCTTATGATGTTTACCACCAAGTTCGCGGTCTACGTTGGCCTGTTGTCGATGGCAAAGAAACACTATGGCGTTACAAAGAAGGCTTAGATCCATATGCGAAGGCAGGTTCAGGATGGGACTTCTACGGTAAGCCAGATGGTAAAGCACTGATTATTTCAGCGCCTTACGAAGCGCCACCAGAGTCGCCTGATGCTGAATACGACATGTGGCTATGTACTGGCCGTGTTCTAGAACATTGGCACACAGGTACTATGACACGTCGTGTACCAGAACTTTATAAAGCCGTTCCAGATGCAGTCTGTTACATGCATCCTGCTGATGCGAAGGCGCGTGGTATCCGTCGTGGCGATGAAGTTCTGATTGCAAACAAACGTGGTGAAGTACGTGTACGTGTTGAAACTCGCGGCCGTAACCGTCCACCAGAAGGCTTGGTCTTTGTACCGTTCTTTGATGCACGCATTCTGATTAACAAACTGATCCTCGACGCGACTGATCCTCTGTCTAAACAGACTGACTTCAAGAAGTGTCCAGTCAAGATCACTAAGATTGCGTAAGTTTGCATGCCCTGACTGATTCGTCAGTCAGGGATAAGAATTTAGCCGATAGGCGGAGAATGAATAATGAAAAAATTCCTAATTGCACTGTTATCTGTTGGTGCTTTAATGAGTGGTGCGGCTGTAGCTGAGCTTGATAATCCTGGTGGTATTGGTGGCTTAGAATCATTACGTGGCGTGAGTGAATTAGAAGCAACTCGCCCTGCTGATGAGTTTAAAAAATACCCACGTGAACAAGTACTCGACAGTAGCTTTGTTTACCAGCCACCGTTGATCCCTCACAACATTCGCAACTATGAGGTATCTCTGAATGCGAACAAATGTCTCGCATGTCACAGTTGGAAGAATGCAAAAGAGATGGGCGCAACCAAGATCAGTGTAACGCACTACGTTAACCGCGAAGACGCAGTACTGGCTGACGTATCACCTCGCCGTTACTTCTGTCTTCAATGTCACGTTCCTCAAGCCAACGCAAAACCGCTTGTTGAAAATGAGTTCAAGAGTGTCGATGCGCTTAAATAAGCAGCACGTGAGTAAATAAGAGGTTATCTATGAAATTATTGAAAGCGTTTTGGAAACGATTGGCAACCCCAAGTAAAGCTGCGGTCGGTGTAGTTCTATTTATGGGTTTCGCTGGTGGTCTTCTATTCTGGGGCGCGTTTAACACGGGGATGGAGGCAACCAATACAGAGGAATTCTGCTCTGGCTGTCACGCTCCTATCGTTGCTGAGATTCAGGAAACCATTCACTATTCAAACCGTTCTGGTGTACGTGCTATCTGTTCTGATTGTCACGTTCCGCATGAATGGACTGATAAAATTGTGCGTAAAGTTCAGGCTTCAAAAGAGTTGTTCGCTCATTTCGTCACTAAAACGATCGACACACCTGAGAAGTTCCAAGAGCGTCGAGCTCACTTAGCTGAACGTGAATGGGCCCGTTTGAAGAAGAATGACTCCCTAGAATGTCGTAACTGTCACGAGTTTGAATATATGGATTTCTCTGAGCAAGGTCAGCGTAGTGCAAAACAGCACTCTACTGCCCTAGCCTCTGGTGAGAAAACGTGTGTTGACTGTCACAAAGGTATTGCACACAAGCTGCCTGACATGCACGGTGTTGAAGGCTGGCAATAAGGAGCACAGAATATGAGTACTTTAGAATCCGTTATCTGGCATATCCTCGGCTATGGTGCCATGCCTTTTATCATTTTATCTGGCTTTGCGGTAGTCGCTGCAATCTCTCTGTGGATACTATCGCTAGGTAAAGATAAAGAGGTGGAATAACGTTTCCCCTCCGCGCTGAGACAATTTTGCCTATTTTGTATCAAGCGTAAAAAAACCACCGCATTTGCGGTGGTTTTTTTTGCTATTTATTTGGGTAACCCTGTGGATTGTTCGACTGCCATCGCCATGTGTCACTCGTCATTTCTTCAAGAGTTCGCTTCGCCTGCCAACCAAGCTCTTTGCTGGCTTTACTTGGATCAGCCCAACACTCTGCAATATCACCGGGGCGACGCGCGACAATCTGGTAAGGGACATTTTTGCCAGAGGCAAGTTCAAAAGCTTTTACCATTTCAATCACACTGTAGCCATTGCCTGTCCCCAAGTTATAGATATGTAGACCCGACTTTTGACCGACCTTGTCTAACGCGGCAACGTGACCATCTGATAGATCCATCACATGAATGTAATCTCGAACACCCGTACCATCTTTGGTTGGATAATCATTGCCAAATACAGACAAGAATTCTCGACGACCAACAGCGACTTGAGAGACGAAAGGCATAAGGTTGTTTGGAATGCCTTGCGGATCTTCACCGAGTTCACCTGATGGATGTGAGCCAACAGGATTGAAGTAGCGCAAAAGCGTAATACTCCACTCAGGGTTCGCTTTTTGAAAATCGGATAGACACTCTTCAACCATCAATTTACTGCGACCATAAGGGTTCGTCGCACTAGTCGGGAAGTCTTCAGTAATTGGCACACTCGCTGGATCGCCATACACAGTTGCAGAAGACGAAAAAACGAGTGTTTTCACATTAGCCTCGCGCATTGCAGCAACCAAGACCAAGCTACCATTGACGTTATTGTCATAGTATTCCAGAGGCATGGTGACCGACTCACCGACCGCTTTAAGCCCAGCAAAATGAATAACCGCCTGAATGTCATTACTCTTTAGCACATCAACGAGCAGCGCCTTATCGCGGATATCGCCCTCGATAAACATCGGTCGAACGCCCGTTACACCTTGGATACGATCCAGTACGGATGCTTTGCTGTTGTACAAATTGTCAAAGATGACTGGCGTCATACCAGCTTCAATCATCTGTATACAGGTGTGGCTGCCAATGTAGCCCATGCCGCCGGTAACCAAAATATTCATATCACTAACCTTTTGAATTATTAAGGCAAATATTAACCAAAAGTCGGGGTAAAATACAGGATAGGGAGACACTTAGCAGAACAATCAATCCTGATTGATGACAAATCGACCTTTTCCACTCGCCTTGGCTTGGTACATTGCCGTGTCCGCTGCTTTAAGCATTTCGTCCATACTCTCGTCGTAGTCCTCTACAAAGTGTACGCCAATACTAGCACCTACGTTCAAAACACGGCCTTTATAGACAATGTCTTTATGGATCAAAGCGATTAGACGCTCGGACAACACAGAAACTGATTGCTTGGTCGTATTGTTGATTAACACCACAAATTCATCACCGGAGAGCCTTGCGACTAAATCATTGGTTCTCACCTGTGACAAAAGGCGTTCTGATACCTGTTTAAGCACCTCGTCCCCCGCGTCGTGGCCATAGGTGTCATTCACCCCTTTAAACCCATCCAAATCGAGATAGAGTAACGCGAAACCAGTTCTGTTTTCTTGTTCACTTTTGAGTACTTCCGTCAGTACCCGATATAGCTTGGCTCGATTCGCTAGACCGGTAAGGGAATCATGGTGCGCCAGATGTTCTAGCCTTTCCATCTCTTTAAGGTTCGACAAATCGGTTAAAATGTAAACATAGTCAAATGCATTCTCATCGTCATTGTTTACGATACGCGAAACCTTTACGAACATAGGAACTTGATGTCCGTAGATGTGTTTTTCCCATACCTCACCTTGCCATTGCCCATAATTTATTACCGCCTCTTTAATTGTTGGCATAAGAGAGCGGAATTGCTGCCATTCGAAGATATCGTCGGTGTTTTTTCCCAATAATGACTCTTGAGGGTAGCCAAGCAACAATGTCAATGCAGGGTTGACCATAGTAATAACGTCATTTTCATCAGTGACTATCAACGCGTCCTGACTGTGTTCAAACACGCCGGCAGCGAGTCGCTGCCTCTGTAGCGCTAGTTCAACTTCCGTAACGTCCTGAATCGCAAACAGAAGCTGACCTAACTTGGTCAGTTTGGCGCAACTGACTTGAAGTAACTGGCGCTGTTCAAACACATCCTTAACCCAAAACTGTTGGTCGATAAATTCCTGCTGCTGTTTGAGTGCCTGTTTAATGCTCGCCGAGTTTCGCCCACCAATAAAGTCGAGAATATTCGCACCTTTAAGAAACGCACTCGTACAACGGAATACTTGGCAAGCGGCAGCATTAAAATGAATAATTTCACCGGTTGAATTGACCACCACAAGTGCATGTTTTACCGCCTCGACCACTTCATTGGCGAACGATTTCTCTTCTTCCAACTTATCTAATGTGTATTCAACTTGTTGGTCTCTTTGCTTCAATCTATCCAGCATGGTGTTAAAGGCACGAACCAGCGCGCCAATTTCGTCATTGGCCGTAGGGTGTACATTTAGAGTATTTTTCTTTTTGTCGATAAACGAACGCATACCGACATTTAACTGATAGACTGGTTCGACAATGTACTTCTGCACTGTCATGAACAATACAACGCCAGCTAACACCATCAAGAACAATAACATCAGACTATTGAACAACGCGCTATCATAGAGTTCTTGGAAGGAGGATTTCGATATAATTACCCTCAGTTTGGCAATCACTTCTTGTTCTAGCTCGACAGGAACCAGCAAGAAAATATGATCCTTACCGATCGAATACCCTTGTCGGTTGATCTCATTCCGTTGTCCTTCTGTCGGAACTGGTGCTGCAAGGCCTTCTCTCTCATACATAGCGAACAATTGACCGTCAGGAGTGTAGAGTTTAACCCTAGCCACTTCTTCATCCGCAGAGAAAGCATCCAACACTTCCGTCGCGGCTAAACTGTCATCAAATAGAATCGCCGCTTGTAAGTTATACGCCACACCTTTGGCCAGCACACTGACTCGGTTGATTAGATTATCTCTCTGTGTATCCACAGCATGGTAAAACGCGTACCCCTGAGACAATAGGAAAACAAGTCCAGTAAACACGATGATCGGTATGATCAATTTACTTTTGAGTGACAGATCGGTGAGTGATTTCATCATCGCTTCCCCTCAACGTCTGAAACACGTAATAAATTTGAAGATATTCGATAGCTGCCAAGGTTGCCGAGGTTAACTTTGGGTTTTATTCGTCCTGCTTTAGTCGCCAACTCCACGGCGCCGCCGTAGTCAGTAAAACGCGTAACGTCACTGACAGTAACCGTGCTTTTGGGATAAGAGTTGAGCAGCGACAAACTGCTTCTTTGCGATAAATAGACGAGATTACAATTGTCGCTAGTAATACGAATAGGCTTACCTCGTACCATTTTGCCTTGGGTAATCTCGGAGAGTAGATTTCGGATTTTTTCACTGTCGGGAAGACAAATATTGATGCTACCCATCTGCTCCTCCGCTTGCCAATAAATAAAGCTCACGATGCGATAAAGGTAGACGGCCTTAATTTGATCTTCACTATACGGCGCGGCACAAACTTGCTTACTACCCAGAAGTAGTCCAATAACAATAAGCCAGAATGAGCGAAAATGCCTAGTATTCATAGCTCAGCCTCAACGCGACGAGTTCCTCACGCAAGTAAAAACTGTTTATGTCTTCATAGAATCCCTGATTCTCGGCAAGGTTTTGTACCAATAGTTCAACTAACGGCGCACTAGGGTTAGCTTGCCACGCCAACCTCACATCGAGCGTGAGGTAATTGTCCAAATGGGCATTACTCACGTAATTCACCTCTTGCCCGTTGAGCAAGAGGTCAAATTGAATTTGTTGAGTGACCTGCCATAACATTTGCAAAGACGCCAAATGTTGAGAATCTATAGATATGCTTCCTTCTGCACTTCCGTTACTCGTAGACGAAGGCTGCCAATCATGATCTAGGGTGAGATAACTATAACTACCATACAAGGACAAAGAGTCGTTGATCATCCAACGAGTGGCAATTTCTACCCCATAAGAGTCGACAACATAGCTGTAAGTTAACTGGTAGATGTCAATTTGATCATAACCCGGATAACGCCCTTGATATTCGACGCCATCGATATTGTCGTAATGGCTGTAAAACACAGACGCATCAAGCTCGACATTCTCCGTAATTAAGCGATAGCCTATATCGTAGGTAATGACACTTTCTAGATCTCGCTCTGCCGAAGGCAGGGTCAGTTGATAGAAGTATTCAAGATGACGGAAATCACTTGAACAATCTCTTCCTGCTGGACAATACAATTGATTGGCAATGAAAATGGAGTTGGTATCCATATAAGAAGGAGCAACGATACCCCTGCCTACTCCAGCCCATACGCTGCTAATGAAATCAATATCGTAAATGGCTCTTAGTTGCGGAGAAAATTCTAAGTTATCTCCCTGTTCAAAATACTCAGCTTTAACACCCACAACCGTTTTTAGCTTGTTAGTCCATTGTCCTTCATGCTGGATATAACTATTTACAATACTGTCGGCAGCAGAGTCGATATTGTACAAGCGTACATAATAATCCACTGAGTTGAGATCATAGCCCGAGAACTGATGCATTAGATCGAGAGCGACGTAGCGGTAACCACCGCCATAGATAATCTTCTGCCGCGGAGTCAGTTGTGTCGAGAAGTTGAACTCGGCGTCAAAAGTTGAATATTTCCCGGGGGCATCATAAGCAGAGTCGTCGTTTTGTTGAAGCCAGAAGCGATAATTGCTTTCTGTATTGTCTGAGAGAGTTTGGCGAGTATCGAGTTGTGCGTAATAGGAATGACTAGTGATGGTTTCATTGGTATAACTTGTCCCAGTGGCAAAGCCATTAGCGTAGTCAACCGTGAACATATCTTGAATAACGCTACTTTTCTCTCCTCCTAGGCGGAATATCCACTGATGAGGCCGCTCGACAACAATGCCTGCATTGTGCATGTTCCAGCGCGTATCTGGTGTGATGGGCTGGTAGACTTCAGACTTATGCTTATAGTAAGCACGAGCATATGTGTTTGGTGATAGCGATAAACCCTGGCGTACCGAGAGATCATAACTGCCATACTTTTGATAACTAAAGGAGACTTGCCCACCTAACGTTTCCGTCGCTGACTTCGTCACAATGTTAATCACACCGTTTTCCGCATTCCCACCCCAAATACTCCCAGCAGGCCCACGAAGCACTTCTATGCGGTCAATGTCTTCGATCGGATAATCAACATCCGCCCAATAGACGCCACCATATATCGGGCTATAAAGGCTACGTCCGTCTTGAAGAACCAACATTTTATTAAATAGGCCACTGTGAAAACCACGTGAAGAAACGATCGGTTCCGCCGCGGAATAGTGACTCACCCTAAGCCCCGGCACTAGAGTAAGAGCGTCAGCCAACGATCTTGCGCCACTTCGCTTAATCCGCTCTCCATCCAGTACATAAACCGCAGCAGGAATATCAGCCAGGTCTTGAGAGAACTTCGACGCAGTATCAACAGTTACATGCAGTAGGGAAAGTTCTTCTAAACTCATAGATACCAATTCATCGAGATCGCTTTCGCTATGAGCAACCGTCGAAGCTGTGATAACAACAATGGAGAATAGAGATCTTTTATACATTCACGAACCTGAGAATATTAGCAAATTATATTATTCCACTTATCAATAGTTATTTACACAAATAACAAATTAGTTTTTTAAGTTTGTTGGCTAAAAAATGAAACCGATCACTGTTTAATTTAGTGAATTGAAACATGTTACTAGGTGATTTGATTAGGGAATTCTTTCATTGATGATAAAACGTTCAATCAGTCTCAACTGTGATATGGGTGAGAGCTTCGGTTCTTGGACAATGGGTAATGACCGAGCAGTCATGCCACATATTGACATGGCGAACATCGCATGTGGATTTCATGCCTCCGACCCTAAGATCATGAGTGATTCCATTAAACTTGCGATCAAATATAACGTTAAGGTCGGCGCGCATCCCAGTTACCCCGATCTGCAAGGGTTCGGCAGACGCAGTATTCCAATGCCAGCAGAAGAAATTACTGCGATGCTTATCTACCAAATTGGAGCGATAAAAGGGTTATGTGAAAGCCACAACTGCGAGCTCAGTTACATAAAGCCCCACGGGGCACTATATAACGACATGCAAAAAGATATGGTTATCTTTGAGGCCGTGGTTGATGCTGTCTCTAGCTTTAACTTACCTTTAATGACTCTCGCTATCACAGATAATCAACGACTCCTCGACATCGCCGATCGATATGATGTGCCTCTGTTATTTGAAGCTTTTTCTGATCGACGCTATCAAGCCAATGGACAACTTGCGCCCCGCAGTATGCCGAACGCCGTTATTAGCAGCGAAGACGATATTCTCAATCAAGTTCAACAAATTGTTCAGTATGGGAAAGTTCGCACGATAGACGGATTCTCTATTGCTCTCGATGCAGACACGATTTGCGTGCATGGTGATAACGAACAGGGAATCAAAATCATCGAGAAAATCAGATCGTTAATCCAACAAGAGAGGTCGGGCTAATGAACATTGACACGTCCATTGATCCCGTTGCGGAATGTTCAATTTTAATCCGTTTTCATAGTGATCCTAACGACCACCTCTCTTGGGTCATTGGAGAAATCAGTCATTATCTCAGCAACCAGCTTGGGGTCTGGGTGATGAATGTCACTCCCTCCTTTGATTCAATCCTTATTGACTACCTTCCTCACCGCATTTCAATTTTTGAGTTCGTCCCCTATTTGGAAAAACTCGTGACCGAAGCGTTGCATCACATGCCGGAGTACCATCAGCCAGATATCTTAGAGCTGCCTATCTATTATGATGTTTCGGTGGGTCCAGACCTTGAACTCTATACTGAAAAAGGAATAGCCATTGAGGACGTGATTTCACGCCACTGCGATATTGAGTACACGGTAGGTGCGATTGGATTTTCAGCAGGATTTGCCTTTCTTAGCCAAGTTGACCCCGCTATTCAACTGCCACGAAAACGCACTCCTCGGGTATCTTTACCAAAGGGCAGCGTCGGTATCGCGAACCACCAAACCGCGATTTATCCAAGCGATAGTCCTGGAGGGTGGAACATCATAGGCAATTGTCCTATCGACCTTTACCATCCCAATAGTCACCCTATCCTGCCTTTTACTATCGGTACACGTGTACGTTTAAAACGCATTGAATTAGATGAATTTATTAGTCTAGGCGGGCAAATAACTGAGGGATGGCAATGATAAACGAGTGCTACGTTGAAGTCATTAAGCCGGGTCAACAGACTTTGATCCAGGACTTTGGTCGATTTGGCCTTGCGCATTTTGGTATAACACAAGGTGGGCCTGTTGATGACTACGCCTATAGCTGGGCGAACCATTTATTGGGCAACACGGTCAATATGCCCACACTTGAAATAACCTTAGGTCAGGCAGAGTTTCTTATTCATTCAAGCTGCGAAATGGCCATCGCTGGTGGTGATCTTGCCGCACGGCTGGATGAGCAACCACTTGAAAACTGGTCAACGTTTAAAGCGAGCAAAGGTCAACGTCTTACATTTGGACTACCTAAAAATGGCTTACGCAGTTACCTAGCGATTAAAGGCGGATTCATCGTTCCACCTCAATTAGGCAGTGCCGCGACCGTAACGCGAGATCAGTTGGGTGGGTTAACATCAGGCTGTCCACTATCACTTGGAGATGTACTCAAATTTGCGCCGCATGTCCCCCGTCGTCGACCAGTACAAATGACGTTCCGCTATAAACCGGACTACAACCTGCCTATCGAACTACGTCTAATAGAAGGTTATCAAGTAGGTGATTTTACACGTGACGCGATTAATGGGTTGTACAATCTTGAATTTGATGTCAGCCAACTGATCAATCGCATGGGTTATCGACTCTGTGGTAATAAGATTGCAGCGCCGGAAAAAGAATATTTAAGCGAAGGAATTGCATTAGGTTCAGTTCAGATCCCGCCCAGTGGTGAACCCATAGTGCTTCTAAATGATAGGCAGACTATCGGCGGCTATCCAAAAATCGGTTGTGTGGCAAGGATTGACCTGCCTCGCCTTGCGCAAGCGAAACCTGGGCAAAAAGTCCGCTTTGTACGGGGTGATTTACTGGGTTTGCAGGATGTGTGGTGTCAATGGGCACGATTCTTCGGTTATTAGGGCCACGCGGCCCTAATAACCGCTATTGACCATAATATTGAGCGAGTTGCTGTGGATATGTTCTCGCTTGCGCCAGCTCCTTCGCTTTACTCTCAATCTCTGCCTCACTAAGAGCAAGCGTGATCGGATGAAGCTGCTCAATCGTCAGGTCTTGGTAGTGAAACAGTTGCCACTGCTGGACGAGTTTTACCGCCGCTTCGTAGGCTGATGAACCTTTCACCACCTCCACCCGCGCATAATGCTTGCCTTCAAACGTCACATCAGCCGCACGCAATGTGTCATCCTTGCCAGGTATTTGCTGTGCACCAAACAATGGTGTACCGAACTCATGAGCCACGGAGTAATCAGGGATAAATCGCGCCATATGTTCTATTGCACGTCGACTTCGTTGAATAATAACGTCCTCATCCCAGCCTTTGTGGATTTTAGTTTTCAACCGCAGTGGTAAGCTTGGCTGTGATGAATCAGCGCTAGAAGCAACTAAA
The DNA here is from genome assembly GCF_050113655.1 of Vibrio sp. TRT 29B02. Taxonomy (NCBI): domain Bacteria; kingdom Pseudomonadati; phylum Pseudomonadota; class Gammaproteobacteria; order Vibrionales; family Vibrionaceae; genus Vibrio; species Vibrio sp. TRT 29B02. The sequence continues at coordinate 44,997 of NZ_JBNJOJ010000009.1, read as the reverse complement.
CCATCTTCAAATAATGTGATGTCTTTGGTCATGCCATGCAATTGAAAAATACCATCAGGATAAGGTGTCAGCTGTGCCATTCCGTTTGGTGTGCCACGTGGTCCGTGGAAAATTACTTCAGGCCAAAGTTGTTCGCATTGTGGCCAATGTGTCACATAGGCCGCTTTAAACTCGACCAGACGTTCACGTGGTTTCTGCGCCAAGTCATCGATTGATCCTGTCTCATAACCACAAGCGTTGACCAAGTAATCTACCTGAAGAAACTCAATGTTTCCCTCTCTGTCGATACACTCCACTGTCCAACCTTGCTCTGACTCTTCAACACCTATCACTTGAGTTTGTGCCTTTAGTTGGCAGTTAGGCATTTTTTCTAGAGCCAACGTCGCTGATGCTGCAATTCGAAAAACACTCCACCCATATTCTTGAACAGCAACAACCGGAAATTTTAGCACCTCCAAATCAACATGCTTGGCAAAAGGAATCAGCCATTCATCAATGGTAGTAGGATTTTGAGGTTGCTCTAAGCATGCTAGGGCTTCAATTTCATCACGACTATAAAACTTGTAGTAGTCTGCGGGTTCACCAAGCACTTTGTTGGCTATGTCTTGTTTTACAAGTTCAGCATAGCAGTCTTGAATCGTAATAAGGCGCTCGTACAGCTCTTCTGGCGAGCCTCCATCACTGTATGGCACCGCGATAACCGTTGGACGTTTATTGACGGTTTGCGGATACAAGCGAATGGTGTCGATAGATTGTTTTAGTAGCTCGATACATTGTTCAGTCGAGATCTCTCTGTACAAATTTCCACCAGCATGGAGATGGCATATCGGCGGACCACTGACCAGCCCAGATCCTTTCTCGATTAAGTGTACGTTTAGGCCCAACTCCGCCATGTGGACGGCGGCCGTTGCTCCTGCGATACCGCCGCCAATAATGGCGACGCTAGGGGTGCGAATTTGTTGCGATTCAGATTGCATTAATGTGGCTAATTCGTTCATTCTCAGGATATTTTACTGCCATTAACGAGTGAATAAAATCACAATTTTTGCATGGTGAATTAATGCCATTTTGATGAAAAAAAAATGAAAAAAATGCTTGACTCAAAAATGGTGAAACCAGAAATAATTGCTTCTGTGAATAACAAATCGTTGACGGGCTTTTGCTATTCAGGCTTGTGGCAAATTGTTACTTATCTACAGGCCAAGTTATCCCAAACTTTATCCACCGTTTTTGTGGATAACTGAACAACTTGGCCGAATAGATTTAGCTAACTGCCTTATTTATAGGGGTTAGTAGGCCTTTTATTAGGCTGTTAACCACCAGCGCCAATGTGAAAAAAGTACCTAACGGCAGTGTAATCCACAGCACGAGATGTAGGTTGGGCTTAAGATCAAATCCGTACACCATCAGAGCCCCAACGACAGCTTCTGATCCGATTGATGCGATTAAAGCCGCAATCAAAGACATCAATCCATATTCAGCCCAAATGGTTTGTTCTACACGCTTTTTACTCGCTCCTAGCGTCCGGTAAAGTTGAATTTCATCCTGTCGCTGCCCTAGGCTCAAACGCAACAAGGTGAAAATCAACAATAACCCAGACAATACACCGATTGCTGCCAGCAATGTTATCGACCAAACAATCTGTTCAAGCAGTTGTTGAATCTTTGCGCCCATTACTCGTATATCCATCAGACTGACTGTGGGGTATTGACGAGATAAACCATTGAGCAATTCGTTGTGGCTATCTTCAACCCGAAAACTCACTAAGTAAGTAGCCGGTATGTTAGCCAGTACGTCTTTGGTAAAGATAAAGTAAAAGTTAGGCTTCATATCCCGCCACTCAACAGAACGAATCGAGTTAACGGTTGCCGTCACGGTTTGGCTATTAATGACAAAGCCTAATTCATCGCCAATAGATAAGTTGAGTTCATTGGCCACATCCTGTTCGACGGACACACCATTGCTTTCACTCCATTGACCTGTGATCAACTGATTATGGGCCGGTATGCCATCAGCAAAGGTAAAGTTTATCTCTCTTCTCAACGCGTCACTCGACTCAGGACCATTGGCCAGCGATTTAGCATCAACCCCGTTAATATCAAGTAAACGACCGCGAATGATTGGATAGTCTTGGGAACGCTCAATAGCGTTATCATCCAGAACTTTCAAGTACCCCTCTTTTTCGTAAGGTGCGATGTTGAGGGCAAACGCGTTGGGGGCATCTTTGGGTATGGTTCTACTCCAATCGGATAGCAGATCGGTTCGTACTAGCCACATCGTTGCCAGCAACATCAAAGAGAGAGCTAAAGCACCGAACTGGATTCCTGTCGCTGACATAGAACGATTTATTCTGCTCAACGCTAACTTGAGCGGAGGAGACAAAGGCATCTTAGCGAGTGATTTTGTAATCACTACACTCAGTAGCCCTAACACAATGAACAATACGCCCATTCCGGTTAACACTATCCACACCAATAAATTGTCGTAATACGCGACTAACATGGGGATTAGTGGGAACAAAAGTAACAGATATCTTTGCTTACTTTGCAGAGAATGTTGCTCAGCTTGCATCACATTTACCGCACTGACGTTAATCAAATTGAGCAGCGGAATTCCTAACGCAGGAATGGCAATCAGAATACTGGTGGTTATTGCTATTATTGCCGGTTTGATACCATAGCTAGGCAGTGGATTAGGTAATAAATCGACCAATGGTATTCTTAGCAAAAACTCAAGCAGTATGCCTAAAGACGTGCCCAGAACAATAGCAGAAATAAGAAGAATGGATACCTGAGTCAGCAACCAGCGAGTTAACCAACGTTTGCTCGCCCCTAAACTCTTGAGCATCGCAATGGTTCTTTTCCTCGTTGCTACGTAGTGTTGGCAAGTTAACACCAATGTCGTCGCTGCCATGATGATCACGATCGCCACTGTTAGGGAAAGGTATTGTTCCGTTCTCTGAAATACTTCATTGGTTCGGCTAGCACTATTTTGGTCACGCCAACGGTCACTGGGTGTCAATGTGACGTTCGCTTTGAGCTGTTCAATCTCCGACGGGTTCCCGTCAATGAACAGGCTGTAGCGAACTCTGCTGCCGATTTGCACCGCACCTGTTTTACTTAGATCATCACTATGAATAAACGCAGATGGCATTTGTTGAAACGGGTTAAAACTCAGTCCGGGTTCCTCGACTATTCGCCCGCTGACGGTAAAATCCGCGTCGCCAACTGTGACAGCGTCACCAATTTCAACTTGTAGCTGTGCAAATAGCCGTTCGTCTAGCCAAAGCTGCCCTGGTTCCACTTTTGAATATTCAGCCTTGTCATCACTCAGTCGCATCTCCCCTTGCAGCGGGTAGCGACTATCAACAGACTTAACGGTGATAAGTTTCATCGCATTGTCGCTAAATGCCATGGTGGCAAAACGTGTCTGTTGTGACGCAGTGAGACCACTTTGTTCTACGAGCTTTGTGAGCGTGATAGGCAAAGGGTTTGACGAGCTAAATACTGTGTCTGCGGTCAATGCTTGCTTACCCTGCTTGACCACCACTTGTTCCATTCTCTCTGCAAGCGCGGTGAGGGCAAATATACACGCGATGATCATCACCAATGCAATCGAGACTGGCCATAATTGGCCTTGTCTGATCTCGCTAATGCTCCAGCGTATCATCTGACTGTTAAATGCGCCGTAATTTGATTTCCCCATCACTAAGCCTCCAGCTTGCCTGCTTTCATGGTCAACACCCTATCGCAACGTTGCGCGAGTTTCTGATCATGTGTCACCAACACCAGTGTCGTACCATGCTTTTTATTCAGTTCAAACAGTAGCTCAATGATCGTGCTCGCCGTTTGTTCATCTAAGTTACCCGTTGGCTCGTCGGCAAACAGTACTTTAGGCTGAATCATAAAAGCACGTGCCAAAGCGACGCGCTGCTGCTCCCCACCGGATAACTGCGTTGGAGAGTGATGGATACGATTTCCAAGCCCTACAGATTCAAGTAACGTCGTCGCCCTTTGCTTATCTTCGCTTTCACCTTTCAGCAAACAAGGGAGAGTGACGTTGTCTAACGCGCTAAGGCTCGGGATGAGTAAAAAACTTTGAAACACAAAGCCAACCGATTCACTGCGAATAGCCGCTCTCGCTTCATCATCAAGCGTGTGTAACGATTGTCCTAGAAGGTTCACTTCACCACTGGTGGGGATGTCCAAACCTGCCAGCAATGTCATCAGTGTCGATTTTCCAGCACCAGATGTCCCTACAATAGCGACGCTTTCTCCTTCCTTGATGTCTAGATTGACGTCTTCAAGGATTGTTAATTGCTCTTGTTTAGTAGAGACTATCTTAGACAATGAGTGTGCTTTAATTACGGATGTTTGCATGTTTCGACTACTTTCCTTTGTACTTTTACTGACTTTTATTAATCCTGCGTATAGCAAAACCCTGATGATTCTCGGTGATAGCCTTAGCGCTGGCTACCAAATGCCGATCGAGCAAGCATGGCCATCTCTTCTTACGCAAGATCTCGCCAATAAGGATCAACATGTTACCGTAATCAATGCTAGCATTTCTGGCGACACAACGGGCAATGGTTTAGCACGTCTTCCTAAACTGTTAGAGCAGCACAAACCTGACTACGTCCTAATAGAACTTGGAGCCAATGATGGACTGCGCGGCTTTCCACCAGGTCTGATTGGAAACAACTTATCACAAATGGTGACATTAATTAGGCAAACAAATGCCAAACCACTCATTATGCAGATCCATGTACTGCCAAACTATGGCAAGCGTTACACTGAAGCCTTTTCAGCCGTTTATCCTTCATTAGCCGCAAAGCTCGATGTCCCTTTACTGCCCTTTTTTCTTGAAGGTGTGATTATCAAACCTGAGTGGATGATGGACGATGGCCTTCACCCTAAGCCGGAAGCACAAGCTTGGATTTCAAGTTTTGTTGCTAATCAGTTAATTAATCACTTCTAGTTGCCCTAGCTCAATGAAGTTTACATAGCTTTACGTTAATTTTCTCCGAATACCCTCAGTAGGTGAAGGACAGAAAATGATTATAAAACCTGTAATAGATGGCGTTGTTGCACGCAGCGCACATCCATTAGGATGTGAGCAAGCCGTGCTTAACCAAATTGAATATGTAAAGTCTTCACAACTCATTCCCAACGGGCCCAAGCGTGTCTTAATCATCGGTGGTTCATCTGGCTTTGGCCTAGCCTCGCGAATTGCTCTGACATTCGGTGCTCAGGCTGACACCATTAGCGTATCGTTTGAAAAAGCACCTTCTGAACAAGGGACAGGGTCTGCGGGTTTCTACAACAATTACTATTTTAAACGTCACGCCAAACGCGCGGGACGAATCGCTGTAAATATCCATGGCGATGCTTTTTCTAAACAGATAAAAGATGACGTCATTGAAGCGATCGAAACCTATTTTGAAGGTGAAGTTGACCTGATTATTTACAGTGTTGCGTCAGGCGTGAGACCAAAAGAACAACCAGGACAGTTCTGGCGCTCTGCTATTAAACCTATTGGTCAACCTGTGTCAGGGACTACGCTACTGCTTGAAAATGATCAGTGGTACAACTCAACGCTAGAAGCTGCGAGCGAAGAAGAGGCAGAAGCGACACGCAAGGTCATGGGTGGCGAAGACTGGGAAGCATGGATCGATGCTCTGATCAATTCAGAGTCGCTTGCTCATGGTTGTAAAACGATCGCCTTTTCTTATATTGGTCCAGAACTGACTCACCCAATCTACCTTGATGGCACATTAGGCCGAGCGAAAATAGACCTGCATCAAACCAGCCATTCCTTGAATTTGAAAATGGCGAACTTCGAAGGCGGCGCATACGCAACCGTCTGTAAAGCGTTGGTAACCAAAGCGAGTGTCTTTATACCAGGTCTAAGCCCATACATTATCGCTCTGTATAAAGTGATGAAAGAGAAAGGCACCCATGAGGGATGTATCGAGCAAATGCTACGTCTGTTTAGTAGCAAACTTTACGGCTCTGAGCGTGTCCCTGTTGATGGTGAAAGGCTGATTAGAATGGATGACTGGGAACTTGATGCGGATACACAATCACAAGTTAAGCAGTTAATCAGTGAAATGGATTGCGGCAACTTCATGCAGTTAGGTGATTACTCTGGCTTCAAGCATGAGTTCCTCAATTTAAACGGATTCGATTTGCAAGGTGTAGATTATTCAACCGACATCAATATTGATAAGTTTATAAAATGAAGTTATTGTTTTAAAACCATGTCTCATTAATAAGACAAAGTGTATTGATTGCCCCAAAGCTGAGCCTTGGGGCTTTTTTTTGTCTATTTCATCATGCATCCTTAACTCCTGTGCCATCCACCGTTTAATTATTAAACATTTCTTTACCCGTATGTGCATCGTAACGACTATCCTTAAAACAGAGAGCAAGGACTGCCCTTATAAAAAATTAACGACAGGGAGTTTGTATGTCTAAGTTAAATACAGACAACATGGTAATTCCTGATGAAATGAGCTCGGGATGGCAAGTTATCGTTAACCTTTTAGCTGAGATTATTTCCGTACCAGCCGCTTTAATCATGCGCGTGCACAAAGAGCATATTGAAGTGTTTAGCGTCAACAATAACAACGCCAATCCCTATCACATTGGGGACAAAGAGGGTTTAGGCCAAGGTCTTTACTGTGAAACGGTGATCAACGAAAATCGGCTGCTTTTGGTGCCTAACGCGTCCAAGGATAGCCAGTGGCAAAACAATCCTGACATGAAATTCGGCATGCTAGCGTATTGCGGCTTACCCTTACGTTGGCCTAACGGTAAAATGTTCGGAACCATCTGCGCGCTGGATAATATTGAAAACCCGTTTAATCAAACCTATCAACAATTGTTGATGTCATTTCGTGACTCCATTGAGGCACAACTCAAAACCGTTTTTCAAAACTACCACCTTCAACAACTCAACAGCGAGTTGGAGTCGCGCGTTCAAACTCGAACACAAGATCTGGTCGAACTCAACTTTTCTCTAAACCAAGAGATCGACAAGCGCCGCGCCGCCGAACGTCAAGTACGCTATCAGCAGTTGCATGATTTGGGGACAGGTTTTTTGAATCGTTCAGCACTCGAGTCAGAGGCGAGTCGTTTGATCCAAAATGTCTCGGATAATCAATTCCGAAAAGTCGGTGTACTGCACGTCGGCTTTACCAACGGACGACGTATTCAATCTAAGTATGGCTACTCAACTTGGGAACATATCCTTATTGAATTTCGTCAGCGACTCCATCAACACTCAGCATTGAATGTGATAACGGCACGTCCAAGCTCCACTGACTTGGTGTTTATTTTTGAAACCAACAGCTACGACAGCGATATTTATCTGCTATGTCAGGAGTTGGTCGATGTCAGCCAGTCAAAGTTTACTGTCGAAGGGGAAAGCCTACACCTACATAGCTATATTGGTGTCGCCAGTTCAGACGAAAGCCAGTGTGCTAAAAGTCTCCTAAAATACGCCTCTGAAGCGATGCAATCTTGTAAAGATTCCGGTCATAAATTTAGCTTTTACTCTCAGGATATCTCCGATACACAGAAAAACATCAGCCAACTTGAAAGTTACCTGCTTCAGGCTGTTCGTAACGATGACCTACTACTCTATTTCCAGCCTAAAGTGTCACCGGAAACTCATCGTTGGGTAGGAGCAGAAGCACTTCTTCGTTGGCGACACCCTATTCTCGGTGATATTTCCAATGAAACACTAATCCACTTAGCGGAACAAAACGGCCTCATTTTTGAAGTGGGAAGCTTTGTGCTTCGTTCTGCGATTCAAAAAGCCGCAGAATGGTCTGCCAAGGTGGATAACTTTCGCGTCAGTGTCAATGTTTCTGCAGTGCAGTTGCAAAGTCCACAATTTGTCAATCAGATTGAAGATCTGCTCACTGCCTACGAACTACCTGCACGCTACTTAGAGCTTGAGATTACTGAAAGTGGTCTGATTGCGGATGAAGTCGTTGCACGTAACACGCTGCAGTCGCTAAACAAGCTGGGAGTGACGCTGTCACTAGATGATTTTGGTACGGGCTACGCATCATTCAATTACCTGAAAAAATTTCCGTTTGACGCCATTAAAATCGATAAGAGCTTTGTCCACCAACTTGATGAAAGTGAACAAGACAAAGAGATCATGCGCTCGATTATCAGTATTGCACAGAAGCTGAGCTTACAAGTTACCGTTGAGGGTATAGAAAACGAACAGCACGAGGCGTTTATCATCACCGAAGGATGTGATATCGGTCAGGGCTACCTCTATGGTAAACCAATGCCCTATGATGAATTCGAAAACAATCTTTACAATCAGATATCTTCGTCGATGAAATATAGTTGCTCATCACAACCACACTAGTCCTTTACTCTCAGGCGAGCGATTCCTATAATCCTCGCCTTTCGTGTTCCCAACCGACGATATCAAGATGGATCAGTTAACTGCAAAGCTAAAGAAAATTGAAAAACAGAACTACCGTGCGTACCAGCAAATCAAAGGCGATTACGACTTCGGTGACTACACATTCCATATTGAATACGTACAGGGTGACCCATACGCTTCAGCATCACGTGTGCGTGCCGTTCGCCCTTGGTCATTAACAGGACTCGCTTGGCTACTGAAGAAATCTGCACACTACCAGATTGCAGCGCGTGATTTTATTGCGCGTAGTTTCGCACAACTTGCCAAACAAGACTCTTTACTCAGTATCAGTTTAACAGGACAAGCGGTACTCGACAGCACAGCAGTTCTATTCACCGATGAAGGCATAGAATTGCGTTTTCGCGTCAATCTGCCAGCAGAGGGACGCTCAGTGTTAGGCAAAAAAGCGGATAACCTTCTGACTTTTCATTTACCTAAGTACATACGTCGAGCCACTCTTGAGCGTGAACTAGACTTAGAAGCCTTGAAACATCATTGTGAGGTCATTGAAGACCAATATGCTTTGCGTAGCCAACTTGATAAATTAGAGCTTATCGCGTTTGTTGGGAACGGTTCGATACTGCCTCGAGTTGCTGGCAACTGCGACTTACCAATGAAAGATGCCATCCCATTTGTTGCTCCGCAATCACTTGAAGTGACAATAGAGACCCCAAACCAAGGCGCGATCACAGGCCTAGGTATCAAGAAAGGCATTACTCTGATCGTCGGTGGTGGATTCCACGGTAAGTCGACGCTGCTAACAGCAATTGAACGCTCTATCTACAATCACATTCCTGGCGACGGTCGTGAAACCATAGTCACTAATGACGGAGCGATGAAGATCCGAGCTGAAGATGGTCGTTGTGTCCACAATCTCAATCTGTCTAACTACATTAACCATCTGCCAATGGGCAAAGATACTCGAGATTTCTCGACTCAAGATGCCTCTGGTTCAACGTCTCAAGCCGCATGGCTTCAAGAGTCTATTGAAGCGGGCGCATGTGGTTTACTCATCGATGAAGACACCTCAGCGACCAACTTTATGATTCGTGATGAACGAATGCAGGCGTTGGTAAGTAAAGGCGATGAACCTATTACTCCGCTCGTTGATCGCATCGGTCAGCTAAGGGATCAAATGGATGTATCGACGATTATCGTTATGGGTGGTTCAGGTGATTATCTCGACGTAGCCGATACCGTTATTCAGATGCATGACTATCAGCCTGTCGATGTGACCGCGAAAGCCAAACAAGTTGTGCTTCAGCATCCAAGTGAGCGTCACAATGAAAGCGAAGCGGAGTTAGAAACCTTTCGTCCACGAGCACTGAACTGTTCAGCTCTACAAAAAATCTTAGTCGATGGAAAATTTCGCGTCGCAGCCAAAGGCATCGATTCATTGCGCTTTGGCAAAGAGTTCACCGATCTGACTGCACTCGAGCAACTAGAGTCTAGCGCTGAAGTCAATGCCATTGGCTGGCTATGGTTCCAACTTGCTCAGCGCCCTGGCTGGGTAAATAATCCTGCGAAAGAAATTAAAGAAATGCTGTATGGTGATTGGTCTACGCTCATGCCAAACCAAGGCGATCTAGCGAAACCACGCCCGTTAGATGTGATGGCAGCACTAAATAGAATGCGTAGCTCTCAATTTAAACCATCGAAATGATGTTTTAACCGTAACTGATGTATAAAGCGCCTTAACTGGCGCTTTTTAGATCATGAATCATGAGTTTTATACTGGAAACCGAACATCTTATTTTACGAGATTTTACTCAAGAGGACATTCAGCACTACGTTAAACAGTGCCAAGATCCCAAGTATCAACGTTTTTACAATGAACAAGATTGCTCACAAACCAAGAGTGAGCAACTGGTTAAGATGTTCATTACACAAGCTGAACAACAACCGCGCCAACAGTTCCATTTGGCGATTACCGATAAGATGACCGGTAGCTACTTAGGCATTGCCGCTCTGCGCGTCGAAAACGAACAACAAGCGTCCATCGGCTGCGGTTTGGTGCGTGGAACACAAGGAAAAGGAGCCAGTGAAGAAGCAATGAGAGCCCTATTGCAATATGGCTTTGACCAATTGTCTATTCATCGAGCCTATGCGGAAACCATCTCTGAAAACCGAGCAGCAATCAGACTATGTTCACGACTTGGAATGCGGGTTGAAGCGACTCTGGTTGAAAATCGCTACTTTAAACAACGCTGGTGGAACACGACTATCCTTGCAATACTCAAAGAAGAGTTTAACCGCTTATGAGCGCGTTAATGGCGTAGTACGTTCCATGCTTCGCAGAGAACTCGAAAACGTTCACTGTCTCCTTTCTCACGATCTGGGTGCCATTTGAGCGCCAGTTTTCGCCATGTTCTTCTAATTTCTGTTTGGCTCGCATCATGATGAAGTTCAAATAGACTCAACGCCTTCGCTCTGTCCATGTCTTTACCATTGGTGCTGCCAACAGAATGACGGTAGCGCGTCCAGAACTCATTGAGTAAACGTTTCACTTCGCCCTCTTCCGCTTCATAGTTCTTCCAGTGGATGTAATAATCACGCAGTGGGTCGTTTACGTCGACTTCATGACCTGCGACTTGATGTGCAGGCATCAGAACAATATTCATCGCTTCAACTTGCAGCCATTTCTCTGGATAGAGCGTTTCCTGAAGTTGGTAGAGCGCATTCATGATAAGAAAGTTACGCTTAAATAGATCTTTTTCTGGAGAAGGGTCTAGTACGGGGATAAAACCAAGATCGCCCAAATGAGAAGCCAAAGTGTGTACTTTCCAGCCACTTGGCTGTTTTCTTAGAACCTCTAATACCGGCCAAAGCAACGGGTTTTCCATATACTGCTGAAACTGGGCAGTGAGTTGTTGTTTATCGTCCATAAGCCTTTCTCTTTTTTATTCAATAAATGACATAATCACTTATTTGTCGAGTCTTGCTTGTTACATTTGTCGCCTGAGCCATAAAAAAAGAGCCAGCTTTGCTGACTCTTAATAGGTGAATGAATACAGACTAAATGACACCAAGCTCTCTTAGGCGTTCCATCAAGTAACTATCTGCGGTATGACGTTCAGATAGGACGACTTCTGGTTTTGGATGAAGGAACAGCGGTAAAGATATACGTGAATGTTCCTGACGTGAGCCATCAGGGTTGATCACGCGGTGTGTGGTCGATGGGAAATATCCACCCGAAGCTTCTTGTAGCATATCGCCAATATTGATGATCAAGTTACCGAAGTCACATGGTACATCGATCCATGAACCGTCTTTCGCTTTAACCTGTAGACCTGGCTCATTTGCAGCTGGCAACACAGTAAGTAAGTTAATGTCTTCGTGGGCAGCAGCTCGAATTGCACCCGGTTCTTCATCACCCGTCATTGGTGGGTAGTGAAGTACGCGTAGAAGCGTCTTTTCACTGCCGTTAATCATTTCTGACAGTGCAATAGAGAATTTTTCTTGCACGTCTTGAGGGGCGTGCGCTTCAACCCAGCTTAGTAGCTCCGCGGCGAATGCGTTAGCACGCTGGTAGTAATCCATGATTTGCTCTTTTAGCTCTTCTGGAATCTGTCCCCATGGATAGATATGGAAGTACTCTTTGATGTCTTTTACAGTGTGACCTTTTGCCACTTCTGATACTGAAGGAGGGAAGTAACCATCTTGAGTCGCGACATTGTAGGTAAACTCATTTTTGCGCTCAGACATAAAGAACTGATACCAGTTCTCATAGATCGACTCAACGAGCTCTTTAGGAATTGGGTGGTTTTTCAATACACCAAAGCCCGTCTCACGCAGTGAGTTAACAAATTGCTCTGCAGCATCGTCAGCAAGATAATCAACAGTTTCCAGTTTCATGACTTTTACTTCTAATTGTTATTAATTTCGAGCAGAGATTCTAAGTGTGACATTTAGGTAAATCAAACTTTGATGAAATGAAACGGAGAGTTTAACGTTTAAATGTGCTGTCAAATACGCTTTCAACACATTCCGTTATTTCCAACTATTTGCTAACAGCGTGTGTTCTCTTCTAACCAAGCCAAATAAGGGTTATAGCCCTCCACAAATGGGATTTGGACGATTTGTGGAACGTCATAATGGTGCAGTTTAACGATGGTCTGTTCCAATTCTGCATAACATGCTTTTTTGGTTTTCATGATCATTAATATCTCATTGTCGGAACAGACTTCCCCTTTCCAAACATAATGACTGTGGATTGGCATCGTCTGAATGCACGCTGCCAATCCCTTATTCAACACTGAATTAATGATCAATTGCGCGCTTTCATCGCTATCTGTTGTGGTTAACGTAATGCAATACTGACCGCTCACTGGTGATTTCCTTACTTCTGTACGATGACTGGATAATCTTGCTCACAGAGTTCTTTGACAAAACAAGAACCTGAACCTGTATGTGCTACCCAGACTTTCTTTTTCGCTCGAGTTAAGGCGACATAAAACAGACGTCGCTCTTCGGCATAAGGGAAGCTATCTTCAGACTGGGTCAAGGCTCCATTAATGTGCAGTGCTTTGACACGGGCTGGGAACTGCCCTTCATCAACCCCCACAACTATAACAAAGTCCGCCTCTTTGCCCTTACTGGCATGACAAGTCATAAACTCAATTGAGAGTAAGCCAAAATTTCTCTGCCAATCACGTAATAGCTCAGGTTTGTGGTAATGGTTACGGCCCAATATCAATACACTCTGAATCGATTTCGCGTTCCTGTTCAATTGATCGAGCACTTTTTCCACATTTCCGGCAGGAATCAGCGTCACCGCTTTTGATTTTTGCTCTTTATGACTATTGAGCGCCTTAGGAATCTGGATTGGGTTTTGCTGCACAAATCGATTCGCCACTTCGCCGATCTTGTCATTAAAGCGATAAGTGGTATCAAGATGATGAATTGTTGAGTTTGGAAAGCGCTCGGCGAACCCAGTAGTAAGATCAACATCTGAACCTGCAAATTGATAAATGGATTGCCAGTCGTCGCCGACAGCAAACAGTATGCAGTCACTATGCTCTTCTTGTTGGCAAAGCGCCTCAATCAGTGCTAAACGCTGAGGAGAAATATCCTGATACTCATCAATCATAATGTAACGCCACGGCGATCGAAATTTGCCTTTGACGACATGTTGGGTCGCTTTGGAGATCATAAGGTTAAAGTCGATATGCCCCTGCTCTTTAAGCTGTTGATTCCAAGCTTGGTAGCACGGCCATACCAAAGATAACTCACTGTTTAAACGTGTGTATTCAGGGTGCTCAATCAATAACTGTTGAAGTTCTTTCTTTCCACACTCCATCGATGCGAGCTGAGACAACTGCTGTTCTAGCCACGCGATAAGCTTCGGATTCTCAACGTGGCTTCCCAATTCATCGTCACCAGCTAAGTATGCGATTGGCCACTTCGAAAGATGTTTTTGCCAACGTTTAAAGTTGGTTGGTGTCATCCAGTGTTTTTTGAGCCAATCAATACACCAGCTCTTACGTTGATTGTCATCGATCGCCAACGGAGAAATCGTGACAAGATCGCTCTCGACTTGATTGAGTATATGCAACCCTAACTGATGGAAAGTACTGACCTTGACACGTTCTGCACTTAATCCAACTTTATCATTGAGGCGTTGGCTCATTTCATCAGCGGCATCACGCCCAAACGCGAGCAAGAGAATTTCTTCCGGACGAGCAATGTGACTTTGCAACAGATAGGCAACACGTGCTGTCAACACACTGGTTTTACCGGAACCCGCCCCTGCGAGAATGAGGTTATTGTTATCGTTAAGCAAAACCGCACGCTTTTGACTCAGATTCAATGGTGAGGACTCAATTTGCGAAAAGAGCACTTGCCAATTTTCTAGCTCATTCTCCATCCAAAGCTCGTTACGGTGTTTTAGCTTCTGATCGGAATCACTAATCCAAGGCTCAATCTTGCCCATGCGTTCGGGCATTCTCAGTAATGCATCTTCCAGATTCATATTCATCTGAGCGAAATCCGCACTAACGGAATCCTGCCATTGTTTTACGGACGAATGGGTAAGAAAAGCAGGTTGACGATGAAACTGATCAATGGCCTGTTCCCATTTGGGTAAGTGTATAAATAGCTGTTGGCACTGATTTTGGTGCCATTTTTGGTAGCGTGCGACGGCAAGGCGCGCGAAGTCTCGGCACTTATCAAGCGGTAGACCCTGTACTAGCCAGGCTTGCCTTTCACCTTCGTTGCTATACGCAAAGAAAAGTAGCCCTCCCCAAAACAGGCCATTTTTGACTTGAACCTGACCACTCCATACATTAAACGGAATGTGTTCTTCGCTGGTTTCTGAACTGAGGATCAACGCATCGGATTCTAATTCTACTTGATAGTATTCGCGTTGGATAAAAAACTGTGCAGTCTTGTTAGCGGTTAGCTGCATTTCGATGTAAGCCTTCTGATTCCATTGCAATCATCATAACTGAATTGATTTCTCTTTTGACAGAATTACGCTAAAAATAGTGAGTAACAGCACTGGTTTTACCCTAGTACAGCGTTCGTTTTCAAACAACCAGAATTAGTCAAGATCGATAATGGACAAAAGTTAGCCAAAGTATCTAGTATCTTTATTTGGATCAGCTCGTTACCATATAGATCTTGTTATTCTCAACACACTTATGACCTACAGATTTCTGCAAGTGAATTTATTTAGTCAGCTACGCCACTATTGGGCAAATAAAACCATCAATTATAGCCTGCTCATTCTCGTCACCCTTCTTGGCGTGGTCGTACCTGCCTGGTACTTGCAGCTCAATGAACAGATCATCCCATTGATACTGGGTGTGATTGCCGCAGCGTTAGCCGAAAGTGACGACAGTTTCACCGGACGTCTCAAATCACAGAGTTTGACGCTGGTTTGTTTTGCCATCGCCGCGTTTTCCATAGAGTTGTTGTTTAATACACCGTGGTTGTTTGCCATTGGTCTATTTACCTCAACCTTTGGCTTTATTATTTTGGGGGCTATCGGCCCACGTTACGCCAGTATCGCGTTTGGCTCTTTACTGATTGCTATTTACGCCATGCTAGGTGCTCATCAAAGTACCAATATTTGGTTCCAGCCACTTATGCTGCTCTCAGGTGCGGCTTGGTACTATTTAATGTCTATGATTTGGCACGCACTATGGCCGCTTCAGCCCGTTCAACAAAACTTGGCCAATGTGTTTATTCAGCTCGCCAATTACCTTGATTCGAAAAGTCAGCTCTTTCATCCGGTATCAAATCTAACGCCACAACCTTATCGATTGGAAGAAGCGCGTTTGAATGCCGCCACGGTCAATGCGCTCAACTCTTGCAAAGCGACTTTTTTAAGCCGTTCAAAGCGCGGTCACGTGGATGCAATCAGTGATAGATTTCTCAACATTTACTTCCTAGCCCAAGACATCCATGAACGGATCAGTTCAACACACTACCGTTATCAAGAATTGGCTGTCCATTTTGAACGTTCTGACGTTTTATTCCGGTTTAAACATTTGTTAGAGACCCAAGCTAAATCATGTCGAGAAATTGCCAACGCAATACGTTTAGGCAAGGAATATCAACATGATAACCAGTCCGTCATGGCACTTGATGAGTTGCAAAACTCCCTTAGCTATTTGCAGTCTCATCAAAACCCACAATGGCGTTCTTTACTCTCACAGCTTGGCTACCTATTTAATAACCTTGCCACGGTAGAGAAACAGCTTAGTAATGTGAACAACCCTGATGCGAACAGACTTGAAGAAGATGCTCTTGATGACACAGAAGCACATACACTCAAAGCAATGTGGCAGCGGATCAGTGCCAATTTTACTCAGGACTCAATGCTATTTCGCCATGCGGTGCGAATGTCGCTTTCATTGACTATTGGTTATGGCATCATTCAATTATTCGATATTGAACGGGGTTATTGGATTTTGTTGACTACCCTATTCGTTTGTCAGCCAAACTACAGCGCAACACGACAAAAGCTTGTCGCAAGGGTTTTAGGTACGTTTGCAGGTCTATTCATCGGTGTACCGCTGCTGACCTTCTTCCCTTCACAAGAAAGTCAGTTGGTCTTCGTAGTGATATCCGGCGTGGCATTCTTCGCATTTCGTCTGGCTAACTACGGCTACGCAACCGGCTTTATCACTGTGCTTGTCTTATTCTGCTTTAATCAACTTGGAGAAGGATACGCGGTAGTATTGCCACGACTTGCCGATACGTTAATCGGATGTGCTCTCGCCGTTGCTGCTGTGGCATTAATCTTACCCGACTGGCAATCGAAACGTCTGCACAAAGTGATGGCAGAGGCGATAGCGGCTAATAAAAATTATCTGGCGCAAATTATCGGCCAATATAGGATTGGTAAAAAAGACAGTCTCAACTATCGCATTTCTCGCCGTCACGCACACAATCAAGATGCGACGTTAACCACCGCTATCAGCACTATGTTAGCAGAGCCCGGTCGCTATCTTGCTGCGGTGGATGAGAGCTATCGCTTCTTGACTCTAAACCACGCCCTACTCAGCTATATCTCTGCATTAGGTGCGCACCGAACCCAAATTGCCGATGATCAAACGCATAAACTGATCCTTGATGCTCATAGAGTCATTCACCAGCATTTGGAGGTGCTGTTCACCCAGCTTAATCAGCATTGTGATAACTGTGATACCAGCGATATCGATGACCCTGCCTTAGAACAACGCTTATCCGAATGGCGCGAAGAAGACGATGGTTCAGTACGCATGGTTCTGCAACAACTCCATCTCATTTACCGAATGTTGCCGGAGCTTCATTCACTCGCGAGTAAATTTGCAGTCCGTGTGGCACAACCTGCCCATTCTGCATAAAACCTCATCTTAATGAAGAGCCCTTGCTCTTCACTGTCACCTCAGCAATTACGTACATTGCGAGGTGAGATCAATAGCAAACTGGATTCATGTGACGAAACCTTAGTCACTGACGAAGAACTGTCACTGATTTCGAGCCTTTTTTCTTAGCACAACTTGCTGTAATTTCAATCATCCCTTAAGCTTTAATTAAGCGGAGGTGTTTATGCCAGTATCTTCTGTACAAGCCGGTTATCAAATCATTGATATGTCGTCGAAGATGGCCGAAGACGCTACGCTTGAAATCCAACAAAACCAGCAATTACAATCCATCTCAAACAAAGACGGCTACGAGTTCAACAAAGTCGAATTCAAAGCGCCAGCTTCTGATTTTGAACCTCTCACCAAACTCACTAGTGCCGAACAATACAGCAGAATAGGCACCAATGTATTGCAGCGTGACCAAGAGATGATTGGTACACTGCTTGATATTCACGTCTGACGAAATGAAGTAAATTGTAGCAATACATTAAGCAACCATTGAGTTCCCGAGTCTATCGGGTAGAATGCAGACAAATTTCCCGTTTTAATTTGCAATGCCCAAACTGAATTTATCTCGACTAAAAGACCACAATTTCCTCCAGCCAGAGCAACACAACCTCACATTAGAACAAAAACTCAGCCCCCATTTTGAGCGTCCAAAAACAAGACTGACACCCAGTCCGTATATTTCGGATAAAACGCTCGAAAAAAGATGGAGCAAACTCGCTAACCTTACTGAACAATCAGTGTTACTTGACGAGCAGACCCAAACTAATGCTGAGCTATACAATAAAAACATTGAGCACTTTATTGGCACCGTTAAAGTACCGGTGGGTATTGCTGGGCCACTTCGTGTTAACGGCCTTTATGCGAATGACGATTTCCTGATCCCACTTGCGACCACGGAAGCGGCTTTAGTTGCGTCCTACAATAGAGGCGCTCAATTGATCACAGCAGCTGGCGGTGCAAGTGCAATGTTACTCAATGAAGGGGTCACTCGTACGCCTGTCTTTTGTTTTGATTCACTTGCCAATGCCGGCCAGTTTGTCGCATGGGTTGTGACACAATACGATCAATTCAAACGCGTCGCGGAGTCCACAACCTCGCACGGTAAGCTTCACGATATCAATGTCAATATCGAAGCAAGCCAAGTCTATCTGGTTTTTGAGTTTCATACTGGCGATGCTTCTGGCCAAAACATGGTCACGATTGCAACGAACGAAGTGTATCACTACATTTTGACTCACTCCCCAGTCCCGCCAACGGAAGCATTTCTGGATGGTAATCTCTCTGGAGACAAGAAGCCTAACGCCAATACGCTGCGCCATGTTCGTGGTAAAAAGGTGACCGCTGAGGTTCATTTAGATAAAGCGTTGGTAGAAAAGTACCTTCATACTACCCCAGAAAAAATGGTCCGCTTCGGACAAGTCACCACCACAGGTGCAGCACTAAGTGGTGGTATTGGCGTCAATGCTCACTATGCAAATGCCCTCGCCGCACTCTATATTGCTTGCGGGCAGGACGCCGCGTGCGTCGCTGAATCGGCGATTGGCATTACGCGCATGTTACTCAACAAGGATGGAGGACTTCACGCTAGCGTTACGCTACCTAATCTGATGGTAGGTACTGTTGGCGGTGGTACTGGCTTACCAACCCAGAAAGCGTGCCTCGATATAATGGGGCTATCTGGTGCTGGGAAAGCAAAGTCCTTGGCGGAGGTCGCGGCCTGTCTTTGCTTAGCGGGAGAACTCTCGATCGTTGGCGCTTTTTGTGCCGATCATTTTTCTCGTGCGCACCAAAAACTGGCGCGATAAACAGCTGGGCAGCGTTTTATCCGCTGCCCAATACTATTTCACTTGCGCGTAGTAGTTCTCTTTGAAGTGAATGAATGCTTTGTTTAGCGCGATTTCTTTAATCGGTTTAACTATCACGTAGTTTGCCCCCACCGCTAGAAAGGCTTGCTTGGTTTCCTGCATGCCATCGGCTGTACATGCGTAAATAGGCACACTAAGCTTTAAGTCCTTACGAATGATTTCCGTCGCTTCGATACCGCCAAGATTGGGGAGCTGGTTGTCCATTAGGACCATAGCCACACTGGGATCTGAACGCAAAAATTCAATTGCATTAACACCATCTTTAACCCATGAAACCGTCATTCCATATTTTTCACAAAATGCTTTCGCGATAAAAGCGTTGGTGTTGTTGTCTTCCACCAGCAAAACATGCAGTGACTCAGGGAATAAGGTTGAGGGTTCTTCAGCAAGGGCGCTCTTCTCTACATTGATCAACTCATTGCTACCGACTTTTAGCGGTATTTTAACGATAAACTTCGTCCCAACATCGACTTCACTCTCTAGCTGAATATCTCCGTTCATAATGGTGACAAGACTTTGCACAATCGCCAAACCAAGGCCGCTGCCACCATACTCACGCGTCGTGTTTGATTCTGCTTGGACAAAAGGTTCGAATATATGCGCTATGCGCAGTTGATCAATCCCGATCCCAGTATCCGATACCTCTAATTTGAGTAAACACCCAGAGTCAGTCTGTTCACAGTCTAATTCAACTCGGACACTGCCATAATGGGTAAACTTGACTGCGTTGCTAACCAGATTAAAAATAATTTGATTGAGACGTACCTGATCACTGTGTGCCCATCGGTCTTGAGGGATCTTGTTTACAACGTCGAAGGCGACCTTTTTTTTATCCAGTAACGGCTTGAAGATTCTTTCTACCGTTGTTGTCAGCTCAGCCAAGCGGAAAGGCGCGCTTTCGATATGGAACTGCCCCTGCTCTATCTTTGAAAAATCGAGTATGTCGTTCAATACCGCCAATAGGTGCTCACCACTGTTGCATAGAACTTCAATGTGCTCTATGTCTCTTTGGTCAACCATTTTATCTTTGAGTAACTGGGATACACCAAGAATACCGTTGAGCGGTGTCCGCAACTCATGGCTCATTTTAGCGAGGAAGTCCGCCCTCATGCGCGCCGACTCTTCTGCTTCTTCACGTGCAGCTTGACTCTGCTTTTCTGCTTCAATGAAGCTGGTGATATCCTGACCTTGCGCCATGATCTGCGAGACGCGGTTGTCTCTCATAATAGGAGATAAGTTCCAACGAAAGGTTTTGTTGGCAATAGCGGTGTTGATGCCAGTCAGGGTTGCCCCTTGAGCACACATCATAATGTGCGGCTTCAAACTTGAAATCAGTTGATCTTGCGTGCCATGGGTACGAAAGCACCTTTCAGCCGACGGGTTAAAGCGCTCTAACTCACCTTCAACGTTCCATAACGTCACAGGTGACAAAGAGAAGTTAAACAAATCAGCAAACTGCTTTTCTTGGTCATTAAGTCGTTTAAATGAACGTTGAAATGACTGGCCTATTTGATGAAACTCTTGAATAGACGACCCTTCAAATTCGATAAGTTTTTGTTCCTGAATCGAAGCATCTGTATAGGTCATCAAAGAACGTAACTCTTTTGAGACTCTTTTACCGAGCCAGATTCGAGTGTAGATGGCGATACAGATGATCAATCCAGCCGTGATCGCCAACCAAACATAATAACTCCGAACAAAATGGACAATGTGTTCGTTATCCTGAACCGTATAAATTGAGAGAAAAGTCGCCACGTTATTAATGGTGAGATCCGTTCTAGAAACAGTAAAACCGCTCGAATCAAGCTCGTCGGGCGATTGCGCTAACCATTGAGTGTATTTATCGTCGCCATCCTTGTCACTCGCCGCAATCACCTCAGAACCTACCGCTAACAGCACCTGATCCGCATTGCTGCCTTGAGCAAGTGCATAAACAATCGAGAAATTGTTGTTAAGAACAATACCAACGAAAAGATTCCCGACCACTTCCCCTGACTCTAAATCGATAATAGAGGAACGCCTTAACATAAGGTATCTCATTCCCATCACTGAAGGGGTCTGCGAAATATGCCAATCAAACCCCGTAGTCACATCTTGTGTAATATGCAGCAACTGCTGCGTTGAAATTCCATAGAACTGAAAATTCGCGTCATCCCAAATAAGTTGGTCATCACTGATAATGTAGCGAAAGTCAGGTGTAATGTCTGGAGAAAGCTGATCCATACTATTGAAGAATAGATCGAGGGATTGAGCATCTTTACTTACCAAACTTTCTAGCAAGACCGGATTTCGGCTATAGCTATCTTGTTGTATCTCAATCGACTTGACTCGAAAGTTAAAAATTTCCTGAACCAAGCTCTGCGTTTGCTTCTTAGTACGAGCAACCTCTTGCGATACAACATCTCGGTTAACCTGGTAGTTTTGCAAAACCATAACCACAATTAGCCCACCAATAACAAGAAAGATCGAGTTGGTTAATAACGTGGCTAATCGGCTCTTACCAGCCTGTCCGAATAGTCTTGCCATTATTGATCAGAATACCTAAATGCTCGCTGCTTGAGCTTCTCGATCTTGCTTGGGCTATCATTGCTCGTCACAAGCTCAAAATCACCGGAATATGTATGTGGCACACTTCTGCCTTCGAGATCCCACTTAATCGCTTCTGCCATCGCGATTCCGGTATCATCATTCATGCGCATCGCCGTCACTTGCAGTTGACCGTTGGCAATGGCTTCCAATTCAGCGGTTCCCCCACCCCAACCATTCAGCATGATATCATTGCGGTTTAAGTCTTTAAGCGCATCGGCAGCTCCCAAAGCCACATCGGTCGAACATGCATAGATGAAATCTAGATTTTTATCCTTCTCTAATGCTGATTTCGCAGCAAGGTACCCAGACTCTCGTGTCGCTTTGGTATAGAAAGAAGAGGATAATTGGTAACTGTCATGATGGCTCATCTCTTCGATGAAAGTATCTCCGCGTGCATCACTCACGTAACCTTCCGAGAAATAGAGCACGGAATAGCGACTCTCTTTGGGGATGACTGACTTGTAGTATTCTTGTATCACGCGAGTCCCTTTTATATGGTCAAATCCCACATACATGAAGGGCTGCTGTTTATCCCAAGCTCTTACCGGAGTGGTAATATTTTGTAGAATCAATTTGGTATCTGTTGAACTCAGCACATGCTCAATAAACTTTTTATGGCGTGTGGTATCGAGAGTAAAAATCAGGTAGTCGGATTTGTTTTGGATTGCTTCAAGCAGCGACAAGCTCTGTGGTCTAACATCGACATTTGGACGAGTAAATACTTGATTAATACTGTATCTGATGCCCAGCTTTTCTAATCGCATTTCAAACGCTTTGATGTTTCGAATCCAGTAATCTGAAATCTGCTGCCCGGGATAAACCACAGAAATTGAAATTGGCTTTACTTGTTTGGCTGCGAGAGGAGTGGGATAACGGCGAACTTCTTCGCTCAATGCGTCCGTCAATTGTCGTTGCTGAGGATGCGAATCGAGATATTCATCGTATTGCCAATAGCCGTTTAAAACCTGAGTAGTGTGAGCCATTGACGTAGCTGAATACAAAGCGAATAAAGAAAGAAGTTTATACTTACACATGCCATTTTCTCTTTTGACTAGCTAGCTGAGCATAATAATTTGAATCGTTTTATTTCAATTATAATTCATTATTATCAATGAAACCGAGCTCAATCATTAGCCTTCAAGCTATTAATTTTACTCGGCTTTTCATTATGCCGTATAGTGTCTAGAACGTAAAAGACAAATTGCCTGACAGACCAAATTGGTTGTCTCCTGCATAGCTACCAGCAAAGTCGAGACTGACAAGATCTCCTGGACTGATACCAATCCCCGCGGTGAAGGAGTTATCCAAAGTATCTTGAATATCCATCTGGTAACCCGCTCGGAGCTGTGCCCAGCCAAATGCATTTCCTTCAACACCAAAACGTAAAAATTGGGTGTCGTCGTTAAGATCGGTGAAACGTTTCTGTTTGGTTAGATCCCAGTCTACCGTCGCAACAAAATAGTCCATGCTATAAGACCCAGAAACCGTCACCTGTGTATTGAGCTTATAAGTACTGACACCGCTAATATCTAAGGTATTGATCTCTTTAGAAAACAGGTCTTTCACCGCCACACCAAATCGGTATTGGTCATAAAACCAAACCCCACCAAGATCTAAGTTGAAATAGTTCTCGTTAGTTTCACTTTTGTCATAGTCACTGATATCGAAACTCTCAACAGAAATACTTTGCTTGTAGGTACGCAGTTGTTGGTACTTTGGCGTGATACCCAAAGCAACATCCTGACCTTGGATGGTCATACGTTTCGCCAGAGCAACACCAAACTCAGTATAACCAAAGGCAATCATATCGACGTTGGAGTTATTGTAACGCGCTTCTACTGCTGCTGGGGTATCACCACCATTGGCCGCGATTTCAGGTGTCGCAACAATCTCCGCATAGCCGCGCGTAAAGATGTTAGCTGAAAGCGTGCTGATAGGAAGTGCGACGGCGATACCCACCCCCGCGCTTACCGCAAGCGGTTTATCATCTGCTAGCTGTGTAAGATAGCTATTTAACTGCGCTGATGTTGTCGCATCTGGACTACCCGATGCTTCAAACGCTTTAATCGTATCTTGAAGGCTATCTATCGTATCTAAAGATTCGTCAGTGTCTCTCACTGTCGCCCCTATTGCGGGCACCAGTAAACCAAAGTCATCACTATCGCGGTAAACGGCGGCTAAAGCCGGGTTATAGAACGGAGCCAACACATAATCAGCACTGGTCACCCCTGTATTCCCCATACCATTGCCTCTGCCATCAGGAGAGACCGTTGCCGCTTGAGCGGTACAAACCAAAATGATTGAGCCCACTGCCAAAGATATTTTACTTAATTGATTCATATCCATATCAACCTTTTTTATTAGTCATAAACAAGATTAATACATCTGGGGAATTTTGTAGGAATAACGAATAATTTATGCGTTATCAATACATCGTTCTATCACATATTCACCTGAAACAATTTGTTCTTTTTTCGCCTTAGATAATTGCTTGATTCGGTATTCTATTTTTGACGCTTCGCTTCTCGAAGTGCCTATGTATTGGTGCCATTCGAGCTTGAGAGGACCTTTACCTTTTAGTGCTTTTGCTCCGGTTCCATTGCAATGTTGCCGAAACCTACGTTCAAGGTCGGTTGTGATGCCACAATAAAGGGCATTGTTAGACATTCGGATTAGGTAAACATACCAATCCGAATGTAATTTTAAAGAGGGGGTGAGCAACGAGCTCATTAGGCCGAAAGCTGTTCAACCAGAGCCTTCAACTGTGCGACTTCTGATCTCAGTTCTTGAACTTCCAACTCTAGCTGGCTGATTCGATCATTATTCACGATTGGTGACTGAGCGGTTGCGGCTAATGACTCAACGTCAACTTCGCCACTAAATAGGTGCATATAGCGTGATTCACGCTTACCTGCCTCACGCGAAAGCTTAACCACTAACGCGCCATCTTCGCGCGCAGCCATACTATCCAAAACGGCCTCTACCTCTTTAACATCAGCAAAGTCTGCAAGACGGTTGGTACGGGTTCTGATCTCACCTGGCGTTTGTGCACCGCGTAGAAGCATACAGCATACAATCCCTTTTTCCTGTTTGGTCAGTTTAAGGTCACCAAATTCTGTGTTGCAAAAACGGTGTTGAAACTTACTCGCACGGCTATTGAAGCCACTTTCATCACTGACTAAACGGCGTGCGATAAGGCCATCCACAGCTTGTTGAACTTCAACATCAGTCAGTGACATAACAGGCTCGCGATTGCTTTTTTGGTTACAAGCAGTCGTCAGGCTGTTCAATGTCAATGGATAGTAGTCCGGTGTTGTGACCTCTTTTTCGATCAGGCATCCGATCACACGGGCTTCTACTGGGGATAGCTCTATATTCATACCTTTTCCTTATTATGTTGTTGCAAACGCTCTTCTAGTGTTCAGCGAGGATAGGAACTTTTCTAATTTTTCCGTTCTCATCGATCATCACTATTTTACTTCGGTTGAGCTCGATCTCTGTCACCTCTTGCCGAGTGCGTTCATGCTTATATGCTTTGACTAGTCGACTAGCCCGTCCTGGCGATGGCTCTATTGTCTCACTAGGCATAATAATTTCGGACGTGCGCATTTATTACATCGTACCTTGCCACAGAATATGGAAATCATATATCGAACCACTAGCAGGCTCAATCGTCTGCCGATAGATTGGCGATAAAAACGTCAACACACTGTAATGATTGATCTTAGGACTGTTAACCCACTAGATGTTATGATTTAATCATTGACAGTTTTTCAAAATATTAGGAAAGGGACCTATGAGTGGTGTATTTGAAATCGTAGCTCAAGCACGTCGAAAAAATAAGCTAAAACGCGAGCTTATTGATAACGAAAAGAAAGTTCGTGATAACCGTAAGCGTGTCGATCTTCTAGAAAACCTACTTGACTACATCAAGGCAGATATGAGCAACGAAGAAATCGTTGGTATCATTAAGAACATGAAAGCAGACTACGAAGATCGCGTTGATGACCATATCATCAAGAGCGCTGAAATCTCGAAAGAGCGTCGCGACATTAGCCGCCGTATCCGCGAACTGACTGAAGAAGACAAAGTCATTCAAGGTAAGAAAAAGTAGCCAGCGGTTACTCGCCAAATTAGCCAAGCCTGCACACCCTGTGCAGGCTTTTTCTTTGTAAGGTATTTCCCATTATCAACCAACAATTTTGGTTATCACTTTTGACGAAAATGCGTAAAACGTTTGCGTAATCGCTAACCTTCTCCGTTCCCTTTTTTGGGGCTTCCATCACACATTTAGCCCTGTTATATTTCATCTCAGTTAATCATTTAGACCATTCGAGGCATGGAGCTTCCTCACTTATCTCAAGAAGAGAAGAATTGGTACCGACAACGTTCGGCAAAAATTAAGAGGGTCAAATTATGGATATGGTTGAAATTTTAGGTTACGCAGCGTCTATCATGGTTGCTATTTCACTAACAATGAAAGACATCGTGCGCCTTCGTGTCCTTAATTTCATCGGCTGTGCGCTGTTCACTGCATACGGTTTGATGATTGATGCATGGCCAGTAGTAGTAACAAACGGTTTCATTGCCTGCGTTAACGTCTACTTCCTAGCTAAGATGCAAAGCGAAAAAAAAAGCGACGCTGTTAAAAGCGCAGCCTAGCCGACTGTAGAAAGATTTGAAAAAGCCCTTGATGTTTTATCATCAAGGGCTTTTTATTTACTAACGTTTCGCCGCTATAAGTGCCGATTAGCATCAGCTTGCAATCAGCTCTCGACTGTCAATTTTATCCAAATACTTAGAACGGATTTCCATAAACTGATCCAAATTGGCAAGCAATACATCGACGCACATCGGATCAAACATCTTCCCTTTTTGAAGCTTAATGTATTCAATGACTTCGCTGAGTTCCCACGCTGGCTTGTAAGCTCGTTTACTCAGAAGGGCATCAAACACATCTGCCAAAGTCACAATACGTGCTTCAAGCGGTATGCTGTCAGATCTCAATGCATCAGGTAGCCCCTTGCCGTTAAAGCACTCATGGTGATGTCTTACGATGTTTTTGATGAATTGAATTTCACCTTCAGAAACTGTCTTAGTTCCTGACAACTGAACCACTTCATCAATGATCTCTTCGCCGTAGATAGTGTGATTATTCATGACCGCCCGCTCTTCCGGTGTGAAGCGCCTATCGCTGTAAAGAATATCGTCTGGAATCAAATATTTGCCAATGTCATGAAAAGGCGCGTAGAGACGAATACGGTGAATAAATTGGTGGCTAATTTCACTCAAGCTTGTTGATAAAAAGCGCGCAAGTAACTCACTATACATACCCATACGGGTTAAATGCTCTTTGGTTTCGGGATCTCTGGCATGACCCATTTTCAGCGCAATTTCCAACGAAGCTTGAAAATGCCGCTGGCTTTCGAATAATTGTATAAATTGGTTTGCCACTACTTGAGCAAGGTAGGCAAAATCTCGTTCGACATCACATCGTGAAAAGAATCCCGTCTCCTTGGCATTAACAAAGATAAAACCGATCGTTTTGCCTTGATACGAAATGGGGTAAGTGTAGCTACTTCTATGACCCAAACGGATCAGTTCGCGAATACGATCCGTCTGAAACATTTTACGTAAATCACTGATTATTCTTATATTTGCAGTATAAGCAATGCTGGTTAAGGAGGAGTTATCACGGAGCTCATGTTGCTCAAAGTCATAACGACCCACATCGGCCATAGTGTCTTTAACATAGTAGTTGGAGACGCTGTTTTCACCCATTAGCGCAACGGAAAAACGGGACATTTGCGGGTATGAATCGAGGACATGTTCATAGATGCTGTCAAGCTTGAGGATGAGGGAAAGATCTTGAGCAGCAATGTGGTTTAAAAGCGAATAGTTGAACATACAGCAAAGTAGCCTTTATTTTTCTGATAAATTCTTGGAACAACATCTCATATTTGAGAGTCAACCTATCAGACATTTAACACTACGCTAACCTAAAACTACTCAAAGTTAGAAATTCATCATAAAGTTTATGGTTATTACACCGTTACATTGCAGAATAGTTGATACAGAACAACATTCCTCTCCATCAAGCACGTAAAAAGCACGCTTCAAGTCATTGATAAATTAACAAGTTTAATCAGTTAGTTGAAACAATAAACAGCACTTCAACACGGCGATTACACGCTTTACCTTCTTTAGTTCTGTTACTACATGCGGGCACATATTCACCATAACCACGAGTATAAATTGAATCCATCGCGACCCTGTTACTAACAAGCTGCTGTTTGACTGCATTTGCTCGCTTCATTGACAAGCTGTCATTAAAGCTTGGCGCGCCGGTGCTATCAGCATGCCCGTCAATAACAATGTCGATACTCGGTTGTGTTGCCAAGTAGCTTCCCATCATATCCAGCCAATATTTTGAATCAGATGCGACTCGAGACGAGCCTGTATTGAATTTTATCGTGTCTTTGAGACGCACCATGACATGATTACCCGGCAATATTTCGTAATCGATACCATTGCTGACCAGGAAGTTCTGTAAATCACTATAGCTCTGAGTACGTTGTTGCCCCATTGGACCGCGAACGCCAGAAGTTGACATAACAGGCTGTGAGCCCCACTCAGGGTAGCGAACATCAAAATCCGACTTTGGCGCGCTGTCCAACAAGTTATCATCCCAAAATGCCATCTCGTCCGTCATGCTGCTACAGCCTGACACTAGGAGAATAAGGGGTAATATAATTTGCTTCATGAGTCCACCGTGAGTTCCGTTACGCTACATAATCTGTATCGGCAAAAATGAATAATCTTTAGCCCTTTTCAGACAATTTTTATTTCGATATTTACAATTATATCAACAGCCAAATGCAGGCAGCGCATTATTCATCGTTAGAAATACTTTATTCACCCAATTCTGTCATCGAATGGTTTCGCTTCTCAATTTGAATCAGTAAAATCATCCTACTTTTAACTCACATAGATATCGCGCTGGTGTCACTCATCAAATTCGACACCGTCACGATTCGAGATATCATCATGAAAAAACTCGCAACCTTTGCTTTTATTGCTCTTTCTGCACTTCTAGTCGGCTGCAGCGAAAATTCTGGTCCCGTGGAAGGAAAGCAGTATGAACAACTTCCAGTCAACTTAGCGACATTTCGTTTGCCACCAGTTACCGAGGTATTTTCACTCAACTGCGGTCATTGCCGCCAGATGGAAAATGAGATGCCAACCATTGAGAAACTCACTGGTCAGTCGGTCGGTAAAGTTCACGTAACGTTTAATGAGAGCGCACAAATTGGTGCAATGATCTACTACGCGGCTGAAATGCAATTAGGCAAAAAACCCGATCATGAGATGATGAACGAGATGTTTGCTGCAACTCAAATGGGAGATGGTGCAACACTTACAGATAAGAAGAACGCACTCGATCAAGTCTTCCATAGCCGTGGGTTAACCAGTCCTTATGACTTTGATGAACAGCAACAAAAACAATTGTTTGCTGCAATGCAAGTCGCTGATGACATCACAACCCAAGGTCAGATCAACGCCGTCCCTACTTTCATTGTTAATGGTAAATATCAGGTTATAACCAGCGGTCACCAAGATGTGGCAAGCATTGCTGAAACCATTAACTTCTTGCTTCAACAACCTTAATTCTACGGAAAGAAACTATGTCTAAAATCATCTTCCCTATCGTTGTTTTCATTCTTGCGGCATTTTTCATCTACCGCACTTGGACAAACCACAAAGCGAGTGAAGAAAACTTTGCTGCTGGGCAAGCATTTCTCCTCGAGAACGCTAAGCGCGATAATATCATCATGACTGAAAGTGGTTTGCAATACGAGGTTTTGCATAAAGGCGAAGGCACTGAACATCCAACAGTAACTAACACAGTGAAAGTTCATTACCATGGCACGCTTATCGATGGTACGGTGTTTGACAGCTCAGTTGACCGCGGTGAACCAATCAGCTTTAAATTGAATCAAGTGATCAAAGGCTGGCAGGAAGGTCTAACTTACATGACGGTAGGCGATAAGTTCCGCTTATACATCCCTAGCCCACTTGCTTACGGCAAAAATGGCACTGGTCCTATCCCGCCTGCGGCGAGTTTGATTTTCGATGTCGAGCTGCTAGAAATTCAATAAAATAATTAAAATACGCAAAGCCAACGGACATCCGTTGGCTTTTTGCTATCTGCACAAAATTCGTCTATTAATGCAACCGAATTAAGCGTAATTAACCAGATGACGCTGAATAAAGTCAACATCAGCAGAATAGAAATCAGAGAGAGGCAATTCACTTGGCGATAACCAGTGAAAAGTCTTTTGACGCTCGCTGCCCACAACCGTCGGCTCATGCTCATCCGTGGCACTAAAAATGGCGTAGTAAATACGTCCACCAAAATCATTTATGCCACTGAAAGTTGCCGTGTGAGTCACACCATCAATTTTTGTCTCTTCGTAAAGTTCACGAGCTGCAGCGTCAGTGCCTGATTCATTTTTATTGACTGCACCACCTGGAAACTCGAAAACCATGCCTTTTGATGTTCTAAATCTTTCCTGAACCAACACTTTGCCATTTTTCATAACGATAGCCATAGACAAGTGCTTCATATGACAACTCCTTTCAAATGTTTGTTTAATGCTTCGCTCTATCGTACAGAGATGTTGTTCTTTTAAGGGTTCAATAGTAGCGAGCACACTGCTGACTTTTCGGCCAGATATTAACTCAATGTTAATTATGATGCTGATTCATTAAACAAAAACATGATCTAGAGAGATAAAAAACCAGCACATAATCCTGGTGCTGGTCTTAATTTTGGTCAATTAGATAAATTATTTGTGCTTATCTTGAATGTATTTTTTGCTGACATCGACAACGGCAACATCTTTAAAAAAGCTACGTCCGAGTAATAGTGGGAACGTTAAGTGGGTGCGATCGGCCAGAGTAAATTCTGTTTTCTCTTTCAACTCGCCCACTTGAATCCATGCTTCCACAACCGCGCGCTCGTGGCTACCATCGGCACTTGATTGGCGGATCTTAACCCAGCGTTGAACAGGCAGAGCAATTTCTTTGCTCTTGATACCTTCATGCTCGATCTTGAATTTGACCCAGTCTTTACCATCGCGCTCAAAAGGAACAATATCGATTGCACTGATAGAAGAGGTTGTCGCTCCGGTATCTACGCGCGCTTTGAAATTGGCATCTAAGCCCGGAACATAGACCCACTCTTCTTCGCCCAGCAACAATTTACCATCAGAGGTTTTTTTCGGTTTTAATTCAACGACAGGTTGTTGAGGTTTTACGACTGGCGCAACTGGCTTTTCAATTTCTTGTTTCGGCTCTTCGATTTGCGGTTTTTCAACGTTGGGTTCTTCAATCTGTGGTTTTTGCTCGGGTTCTACAGGAGGTTGTCCCGTTGTCGAACAAGCGATTAAACCGCCACTTAGCATAAATGGAATTAGTGCTTTCCACGTATTATTCATTCGGTCACCTAATTTTGACAAACTGCTGTGTTAAAAGGGGCGAAAACTCGCCCCAAAACACTTATGAAACGTTCACAATCGCTTCGGCTACGTAAGGAATGTCCTTCTCAGTTAAACCTGCGATGTTGATCCGACCATCGCCTACTCCATAAATTCCATATTGTTCACGGAGTTGCATCATTTGGTCTTGGCTAAAGCCTAGCACAGTAAACATGCCTTTGTGGCTCTCAATAAAATCGAATTGTGAAGTATTGTGGCTATTTCTCAATTCATGACACAAAGTCTGACGAAGGTTTAACAATCGTTGCTGCATTTCACTTAACTCTTGCTTCCAAACTGCGGTTAGCTCTTGATTTTGCAAGATAGTTTTGACCAATGCTGCACCGTGATCGGGTGGCATGGTATAAGTTGCACGAGCCAGAGTGAGAAGCTTACCTTTCGCATTACTCACATCTTCGACCGACTTACCAACCACGATTGCAGCACCGGTACGTTCACGGTAAAGACCAAAATTCTTCGAACATGAGGTGGTAATCAGCATTTCTTCCACGTTGTTAGCCATGTGGCGAAGACCTTGTGCGTCTTGCTCTAGACCATCACCAAATCCTTGGTAAGCAATATCAACAAAGGGAATAAATCCATTTTTCTGTGACAACTCTGTAATCGCTTTCCAAGCATCGAAATTGATGTCGGCACCTGTTGGGTTATGGCAACAACCATGAAGTAAAACCACATCTTCAGGACCCGCTTGTGCAAGATCATCCATCATACGAGCAACATCAACTTGCTTAGTTTCAGGACTAAAATAGCTGTAGTGCTTAACTTTAAGACCTGCCGCTTCCATTACTGGTCGGTGGTTGACATAACTAGGATTGGAAATCCAAACCGTCGTATTTGGCTGGGCTACCCTCATCAGGTCACCCAACATACGTAGTGCACCGCTTGCACCCGGAGTCTGGATTGCAGCAACACGATCCATCGCTGAAGTGCCTTTAAGTAACAAGTCAATCATTGACTGGTTAAACTCTTCACACCCTGCCAAACCAACGTAAGATTTCGTTTTTTGTGTGGCGACAACAATGTCTTGTGCCTGAGAAATCGCTTTCATTACTGGTGTTTCACCAGCACTGTTTTTATACACGCCAATGCCAAGGTCAACTTTTTCGGCGCGTGGATCGTTGCGGTAAGCAACGGATAAAGAAAGAATAGGATCCAATGTAGGAGTCGGTAAATGAGAGAACATGAAAGTCACAACCCTTTGAAATTCAAGTAACGGCCTTCAAGTTAACATCTAATTTATAAATCTAGAAATAAAATTTCAGCGCTAAAGTGCAAAACAGGATAAAAATCCGAATCATTTAACATTTATTTAACTTTCGCCCTTTTTGCAGCAAATTCTACTAGTCGATTTTAAAGCGGTGAATAATCTGATTCGAACTCCCCCGCCACTCAAGGTTAAGATCGCGTTTGTCCTGTTCAAACTTACCATCAATCAGAGTGTCGATATATTGGACCACTTCACGTTGCGCATCATCAAGCTCTGCCAATGTGTAACCAGTCCACACCCAGATATCTTTATCTGGACACTCCTCTCGTACTCGTTTAACCAGTTTGAGTATATGAGGTACATTGGCCGGATGAAGTGGGTCTCCCCCCGACAACGATAACCCACGGCGTTTGATACGCGTATCGTTGAGATCAGCAATGATTTGATCTTCTGCCTGCTGAGTAAACAGGATACCCGAATCCAAACGTTGAGTAGACTGATTGTAACAACCGCGACACTGATGCACACAACCAGAGACAAACAGCGTACAACGCGTGCCTGGACCATTTACAACGTCTATGGGGTAATATTGGCGGTAATTCATACTTTACTCATTCAAACAAATTGAGCCCAGTTTTGGGCTCAATGTTACTTGTTAGTGTTGCAATTCAACTACCCGATTTATAGGTGCTTGACGCGACGTTTAACTTCTTCTTGTTTACCGAAGTTAAACGGACGTGCATCTGGGCTACCTAGATAGCCGCACACACGACGTGTCACAGATACCTTAGTCGAGTCATGGTTCCCACAGCTCGGGCAAGTGAAGCCTTTACTGGTACAGTCGAACTCACCATTGTAGCCACACTCATAACACTCATCGATTGGCGTATTTGTTCCGTAATAAGGTACGCGGCTGTAACTGTAATCCCAGACGTTTTCTAACGCTTCAACATTGCGTTGCATGTTCGGGAATTCGCCATAACAAATGAAACCACCACTCGAGATTTGTGGGTAAGGCATTTCAAAATCAATCTTGTCGTAAGGGTTAACCTTTTTCTCCACATCGAGGTGGAAACTATTGGTGTAGTAACCTTTATCTGTCACACCTTTGATAACACCAAACTCTTTAGTATCAATACGACAGAAACGGCTGCACAGGTTCTCACTTGGTGTACCGTATAGGCTGTAGCCATAACCAGACTCTTCTGCCCACAGATTCACTTTGTCTTTTAGATACTTGACGATATCAACCGCTTTCTGACGCAGTTCAGCATCGTCATAGACGTGTGTTTCATCACCAAACAAGGCATTGATCGTTTCGTGAATACCGATGTAACCAAGAGAAATCGATGCACGGCCATTTTTGAAGATGTTGGCAATCGGTTCGTCAGCTTTTAGTCGCACACCACAAGCCCCTTCCATGTAAAGAATCGGTGCTACCCGTGCTTTGACATTTTCTAGACGTGAGATTCGAGTCTCTAGCGCGCGACGAGCCAGATCCAGTCTTTCATCCAATAGCTTGTAGAACTGGCGCTCATCACGGTTGGCAGCAATCGCAATTCGCGGCAAGTTAAGGCTTACCACGCCTAAGTTGTTGCGTCCTTCATGGACTAACTCGCCATTCTCTTGGTAGGTACCCAAGAAGCTACGACAGCCCATAGGCGTCTTAAATGACCCCGTAATCTCTACCACTTTGTCGTAGTTGAGAATATCTGGATACATGCGTTTCGAAGCACACTCCAGCGCCAACTGCTTGATATCGTAGTTTGGATCTTCAGACTTGTGGTTTAACCCATCTTTAATGCCAAACACTAGCTTTGGAAACACAGCCGTTTTACGATTTTTACCTAGACCCGCAATACGATTTTTCAAAATTGACTGCTGAATTAATCGTGACGCCCAACTTGTACCCAGACCGAAGCCAAAGGTCACAAATGGCGTTTGGCCGTTTGCTGTATGGAGTGTGTTAACTTCATACTCTAGTGATTGGAACGCGTCATAACACTCTTTCTCTGTACGAGCGGAGGCAAACGCTTCAGGATTGGGAATATCCCACTCTTTGGCGATCTCCAAATGCTTGTGATAACTGGTCATCACATAAGGCTCTAGAACTTCATCAATGCGGTTGATGGTTGTTCCGCCATAGATATGACTGGCGACCTGAGCAATGATCTGCGCCGTTACCGCAGTTGCAGTCGAAATGGATTTCGGTGTGTCTATCTCAGCATTACCCATTTTGAAACCGTGTGTCAGCATGCCTTGTAAATCAATCAGCATGCAGTTAAACATCGGGAAAAACGGTGCGTAATCTAAGTCATGGTAGTGAATATCGCCCATCTCATGAGCCTGAACAATATCACGTGGTAAAATGTGCGTCTTGGCATAATGTTTCGCAACAATACCCGCTAATAGGTCGCGCTGAGTTGGAATGACCTTACCGTCTTTGTTGGCGTTTTCGTTGATTAGATCAACGTTACTCTCTTCGATAAGACCTTCAATTTCACGCGTCAACGTGCTCTGCTTCTCACGTGCGATATCACGATCATGACGATACTCGATGTATGAACGTGCCAAAGACTTATAAGGCCCTTGCATCAACTCATTTTCTACTCGGGTCTGGATTTCGTGGATGTGGACTTCATCGTGATCTTTTAGCTGAAGCTCTACCGCTAACGCAACATTCAGTGCGTATAATGCGATTTCTTGGTCTACGTGCTCGGCTGCTGATTCCACTGCAGCTTGAATGCGATCCCTGCTAAACGGAGCTCTTGAGCCATCACGCTTGATTACGATTGGTTTCACCTTTTCTCCTTACCCCAGCATACCCACAGACTTATCCACAAATACACTATATAGGGCGATTTCTTGTTCGACTGACACTATATATTGTGGCGTATTTAACGAGATGAGGGAGGCAAAAGTATTGATTTTGATCAACAAAAGGAGAGCCTCGCTCAAGATCAAATCGATCTTAGTGGGGTTGATCTCAGATGAGAATAAAATGATGAAAATTGCAAAAATGCTACTAAATCTACTTGCAATTTTATGACCTCTTATAGGATAAAGGCTGCAACTCTGTTCATGAATTAAATCCTATGATAGCCCCTAAAACGTGGTCAAATTTTGCGTCACTCCTGTTGGTCTTTTCATTTCCTGCTGTGTCAGCACCACAGATGACGTTTTCAACATGGAATTTTGAATGGCTAAGCAGCCAGCCATCACCTGAGTTTTCGGCATCGCAGAGAAGCAACGCGGACTATCAGCTACTAAACCGTCACTTTATCGACATCAATAGTGATGTCGTCGCATTTCAGGAAGTGAACGATGCGCAAGTATTGACCAAGGTCATTGGCTCCAAATATCAAACGTTCTTTTCTGAGCGAAGTGAACGCAGCAACCAGCATCACCAATTTGATAGCATCAATCAATACACTGGCTTTGCGGTTAGAAAAGGAATTAAAGTGGCTGACGCCAAAGACCTTCGTCTTGATAACGCTAACAACAGTAAACTGCGTTTCGCTAGTTACATCATCATTGAGCCAACAAGCAATCAACCGCTTCATGCGCTTTCCGTTCATCTCAAAGCAGGCTGTTCAGGTCGATTTAATAACAGCCAAGCGTGCCAAACACTCAAGGGACAAGGGCAAGCTCTCAATGACTGGATAAGGCTTCGTGAGTCCAAACAAGAAGCCTATATCATCCTTGGGGATTTTAACCACAACATGGGGTATCAAAATGATTGGTTATGGAAAGGTATCTCAGACCAGACTCGCGCATCACTGGCATCACAAGCCAGTCGGGCGGATTGTAAAGTGAAGTCACGCAATAACCCGAATAAGACCCACCAATTTCGTTCACTCATCGATCATATCATTGTGAGTGACACGCTAACCGCATCGACACCCAAGCAAAATGTGTTTGCGATCAGCGATGTGATTAACCATCAACTCAGCGACCATTGCCCTCTGAGCACTGAAATTCATTAGCTACAAATCACGGGGATTAAGTAGTACAACGTCCCCTTCAACAAGCCCTTTTCGCACTCGGAAGTCATCCCCCAATTGGACAAGTCGAGTGTGAACCATCCCCTCTTCGACCACTTTAACGTAGTCTAGTTGACCGACTTGATAGATAGCAGCAACCGGGACTTTAAGTACTTTTTCACTGCCTAGATCAACAGATACTCGGGCAAAATTGCCTGGATAGAGTGTATGTTCGGTATCGAAACCCAATCTGATTAGGTAACTGCGCGACCCGCTATCCGCCGCCGGCGCAATTTCATTGATGTTCGCATCTAACACCAACTGGTAAGTCGGGATCTCAACCGCTAACGTCGCGCCTATCGACAAAGCAGGCATGACGGATTCGGCAACATCCGCTTCAACGATAAGTGAGTCTGGATTGTACATCGACAACAACGCCATACCTGGTGTCGCTGTGTCACCTGAGTTAATCGGTTTGTGGGTAATAACACCATCAAAAGGGGCCGTAATTACGCTGAAACCAAACGTTGTTTCTGCTTCTGAAACAGCCGCGCGCGCCTGCTCCAAATTCGCTATTGCCGTCTTTAACGTACTCTCAGCCTGATCGAATTGCGCTTGCGGTACCAATTTCTTGTTCAGGAGCTCTTTGATTCGCGCATATTCTTTACGCGCTGCATTTAACTGCGCTTGTGAAGATGACAAGCTTTGCTCTGTCTGCCTGACTCGCGCATTAAGGTCATCACTTTCTAATCTCAGCAACACGTCTCCTTTACGGACTGGCTGACCCACTTCAACCAGCACTTCGACAACCGTTGCCGTTAATCTCGCGGCTATCGTCGCTTTTTGATCCGCGACGACGGTTCCCGGAAACTGTCGCATTACACGTTCTTCGGTAGCAACCAAAGTGACAACTGGCTGTGTTTGACTGACTGCATCGCGTGTTTGCATTTGAGTAGAGACTTTAGGTGTGAACACGCCTGCCATATAGAGGAAGACCAATGCAAGTCCGGCGAAGAGAACGGTTCCTAATAAAAGTTTACGATTGATCATTGTTCATCCTCCAAGACAGGAAGTCCATGGCCCTGTTTATTCTGATAAGCGAGGTTATAGACCACTGGAATAACCAGTAGCGTAAATATCGTTGAAGCGGTAATACCAAAAATAATTGCCCATGCTAATCCATTGAATATTGGATCGAGAGTAATAACGATGTTACCCAGTAACGTAGTACCCGCTGTTAGTAATATCGGTCTCATCCTAACTGCGCCCGATTGAAGTAGAGCATTGTTTAACGATTCGCCACGAGCCAAGGATTGCTGAATAAACTCAATGAGAACAAGAGAGTTACGCACCACAATACCCGCCAATGCAATCATTCCGATCATCGCGGTTGCCGTAAATAGTGCCGGGTCTGGATAACCATTTATGCCGCTCGACAAGCTATTTAATAGCCAAAATCCCGGCATGATACCAATCACGGTTAACGGTATAGCAAGCATAATAATGCCAGAGACAGCAGGCAGCCCCGTCTGAATTAGCATCACAACAAACACGCCTAGCAAAGCCGCACCATATGCGATTCCGAGGTCACGAAATACATCAACCGTGATTTTCCATTCCCCTTCTCCGCTCCAGACCACATGGATATTATCGTCCAACTGCCAATTTTGGCCTGAACCGTTACTAAAATAAGTACGATTGCTCCAGTCGGTAAATTCACGTTCACTATGCCTATTTTGATCTGCAATAACGTCAGCAACGATCTCTCCAGGCACACGGCCAACTGACTCTGCATAGACATACACCACAGGTTTGAGGTTCTTGTGATAAATAGGACTATCCACCGCTCTTTTTACAAACTCACCCAGTTCCGATAACTGAACTAAAGGCTGTGGTGCATCACTAAACGTACCTTGACTGGCCACTTTCACCACCCCTGCTTGCCCACGAACATAGAGTTGCAACAAGCTGTCTAAAGAATCACGCTCACCTCTTGGTAGACGAATTTCTATCGGCAGCGCCGCTACTTCCTGCTCACTGGCCAGATAACCGAGTACTTGCCCTTTATTGGCCGCCGTTATGGTGGCATTGATATCTTGGACTGAAATGCCTGAAAGCGCTGCTTTCTCCTGATCAACAATAAACTGCCAAGTCTCCAGTTGCTTCTGAACACTGGTGTCGACCTCTGATACAAAGGCTTCGCTTCTGAGTCTCTGCGCAACGATGTCTGCCTGCGTAATCAATTCTTGGTAGCTTGTCTGCTCATTTCCATACACTTCCGCCGTGATGGTCGCTATCACCGGAGGGCCAGGCGGTACTTCGACTAACTGTATCTCTGCGTCTTGTTTTCGTGCAATGGACTCCAAATCCTCCCTGAGTCGCGTAACAATTTGGTGTGATTGCATTGAGCGACTATGTTTTTCTACCAGTACCACTCTCAACTCACCTTGATACGGTTCACTACGCATAAAGTAATGACGAACCATACCATTAAAGTCCATTGGAGACGCTAATCCCGCAAACCCCGAGACTGACTCGACTTCTGGTACTTGTAATAAATAATCTGCGAATACGCGCAATGCATTTGAAGTATCAGCAAAACTGGCGGACTCCGGCATGTTCAACACCAGTTGAAACTCATTCTTATTGTCATAAGGCAAAAGTTTAAGCGGAACGAGACGCAAAGCAGGTAAGGTTGCCGCGGCAAAAAACAAGATCGCAACTAAGCCTAAGAACAACCACGCCTTCTGACGACTGGCAAGCAGAGGCGTCAAAACTTTCGCGTAAAGTTTGTATAGCGCGGAATTTTCTATTTGGTAATGGTCTTGTTGTTTGGTCGCTTTAAGAAGTTTTTTGGCTAACCAAGGCGTAATAAAGAACGCGACGATAGTACTGAATATAACACTGATAGGAACATTGAATGCCAACGGTGCCATGTAAGGCCCCATCATTCCGGTTATAAAAAACATCGGGGTAAAGACAATCACAATCGCGACCGTGGACATTAAAAGTGCACTGCGAATCTCTGCCATCGCTGCCACAATGGCCTTGGAACGAGACAAGTCTTTTCGTTTTAGAAAACGTTCAATATTGTCAATGCTCGCGATCGGGTCGTCGACAATCAAACCCAACGCCAAAATCAGTGCAAACAGGGTAACGCGGTTAATTGAGTAGCCAAACAGCAAATCCATTCCCAACGCCGCCCCATAGCTAATAGGGATAGCAATACCCACCACAAGTGCACTACGCCAGTTAAGGAACAGACCGACAAATACCACCACGGTAACGATTGAAACGCCTAAGCTAGAGACCAGGTTAGACACCTTATCGTCAGCGGTCTGTCCATAGTTCCTAATAATATCGACCTTAACTTCGCTGGGAAATTGCTCGTCTTGAAGCAAGTCAAATCTATCAACTATTGATTGAGCCACATCGACCGCATTCGATCCTTTTTGCTTCGCGACAGAGATAAACACCGCTGGATACTCAGTTGCGGTTTCTGAAGAGATATACCAAGTGTCGGTTGCCGCTTCAGAAGCCCCATCGACGACAGAGGCAATATCGCGCAAGTAGACAGGTTTATTGTTGACGACTGCAATGACAAGATCCTGAATATCTTGCGCAGATTTAAACAACTGACCGGACTCAAGTTGGAACTGCTGCCCTGCTATTTGCACCGCGCCTGCTTGGGATTTGGTATGACTTACGCTCAGTGCATAGTTCAAATCGCTCACTGTGACACCAAAGTTAGCCATGGCAAGTGAATCAAGCTCGATGTGAATCTTTCTCGACTCACCACCAATAACGGCAACGCTGTTGGTCAAAGGCAGGGCTTTAATACCCAGAGTCGCTTGGTCAGCAATTCGACGTAGTTGATAACGGTCAACCTTGTCTGCATCAGTCGAATAGATCGCAGCAACGACGATAGGCACATCATCAATTTCAACCGGCTTGACTAACCAGCGGCTTACCGAAGGGGGAATACGATCTTGGTTTGAATAGAGCTTATTATACAGTTTGACTAGCGCCGCTTCTCGTGGCTCACCGACGTAAAACCTAACGATGACCTGTGCCGCCCCCTCCATTGATGAAGAGTAAACGTATTCGACACCGTCTATCTGACTTAGGAGTTTTTCCAAGGGCTCAGTGACTTGATTTTCAACCTGCTCGGCGCTGAGTCCAGGTGCAGAAATCAATACGTCCGCCATCGGAACAACAATTTGCGGGTCTTCCTCTTTTGGCGTCAGCCATAATGCAGCTGCTCCAACTACCAATAACATAAAAATCAATATTGCTGGGAAGAAGCTATTCATTACAGAATGAATCACACCATCCTTGGTTGCCGCACGTTCCATGTCTCCTCCAACGGATCCTAGCTGGATCTCACAATACTTGGCTGGTTATTGCTCTTGTCGAATATGACTTTCGCCAGCAGCGAGCCAACGACCATAGCACAGAAGAAAATCACAATAGATAGATTTCCTAGACCGAGACTTGCAACCGCAGGACCTGGACAGATGCCCGCGATTCCCCAGCCAAGGCCAAACAGTGCCGAACCAGAAATCAATTTTGAATCAACGTTTTTTGCTCTAGGCAAACTATATTCGCATCCGGTAACAGATGCTTTACGAGGCTTGATCACTAGAAAATAGCACGGCATAAAAATAAGCAATGCTCCGCCCATCACAAATGCCAAACTTGGGTCCCATTGTCCTGCAACATCCAGAAAACCAATCACCTTTTGCGGTTCAATCATTCCCGACAGCGCCATACCAACGCCAAATAATAGACCGCTAATCAATGCAGATAAACGAAATAACAAAGTGTTCATCAAACCGCCTTTATTGGAAAACATGTAAACGGAAATACACGGTTACACCAGCAACCAACATAAAAACACAGGTGGCAATGATTGAGCGCTTCGATAAGCGTCCAATGCCACAGATACCGTGTCCACTAGTACAGCCATTCGCCATACGTGTACCTAACCCCACTAATAAACCCGCAGAAATCAGTAGAGAGAGAGAAATGCCTTCGGTTACTGGGACTTCAACGCCAAGCAGAACTACACTCAGTAGTCCGCCTAACACCATGCCGGTGAAAAACAGCAGACGCCATGAAAATTCACCGCTTCGTGGGCTGATCAAACCATTTATCACACCACTAATTCCGGCCACTTTGCCGTTAAAAAGCATCAACAGAGTCGCAGAGACTCCGAGCAACATTCCACCAAATAACGAGTGCCAAGGAACAACTTCTAACATCGAAATGATTACCTTCTTATTTACAAAAAACGCTATGTAAGCTCAGGATTAACGGTTCCACACGTGGATCCGCAAGTGAATAAAAAACCTGTTGTGAGGATTTGCGTGCCTGAATCAGGTCATGCTTACGTAACACAGTCAGGTGCTGAGAAAACGCAGATTGACTTAGAGCAGAACTTTGCTGCAACTGTCCTACACCCACCTCACCTTGAATCAATTGGCAAAGCACCATTAAACGCTCAGGATGCGCCATCACTTTAAGTAGATCAGCAGCCTGAGTTGCGTTGTCCTGCATGTCTGCGATGTTCATTGCTTGTGTAGCCATGATTTGCCTCTTTATTGATTACATCTCTAGATATTACGCAAATATTAAAATTAGTCAATTCTAATTTAGCATCCATAAAATTAGATAAATTAACATTAGACTTTTCTAATTGAACAATCTATATTGAACCTAATTCGATTTAATCGGTAACAAGGAAACTCGATTATGACAATGGAAAATGCGA
The DNA here is from genome assembly GCF_050113655.1 of Vibrio sp. TRT 29B02. Lineage (NCBI taxonomy): Bacteria > Pseudomonadati > Pseudomonadota > Gammaproteobacteria > Vibrionales > Vibrionaceae > Vibrio > Vibrio sp. TRT 29B02. The sequence continues at coordinate 2,705 of NZ_JBNJOJ010000009.1, read as the reverse complement.
TTCGCGTACTAGCAGGAAGTATGGTTTTATTGTCGGTGCTACTTACTTTCACAGTCAGTAGTCACTTTGTATGGTTAACCGTTTTTGTCGGCGTAAATTTGATTCAAAGTGCCTTTACAGGTATCTGCCCTGCGGTTTTCATTTTGAAAAAGTTTGGCTTTCGTTAACTGAGGTTTATTAATGACTAAGATTTTAATTGTCGGCGGTGTGGCTGGCGGCGCATCTGCGGCAGCTCGTGCTCGTCGCTTGAGTGAAGAGGCCGAAATCATCATGTTTGAACGCGGCCCGTTTGTTTCATTTGCAAATTGCGGTCTTCCCTACCATATTGGCGGCGATATTAAAGAGCGCAGCAAGCTTCTCTTGCAAACTCCAGAAAGCTTTTTAGCTCGATTTAACGTTGATGTTCGTGTTATGAACGAAGTCATATCTATCGACCGACACAACAAGCAGGTTACGGTTAAGAACCTACTGGATGGTAGTGAGTATACGGAAAGCTACGACTTCTTGCTCCTCAGCCCAGGCGCAGGCCCTATCGTTCCGCCAATCCCTGGTATTGATAACCCGCTGACGCACTCGCTGCGTAACATTCCTGATATGGATCGCATCATGCAAACCATCCAGATGAACAAGCCAGAGCACGCAACGGTTGTTGGTGGTGGATTCATCGGTCTAGAAATGATGGAAGCTTTCCACCAGTTGGGAATTAAAACCACCCTGATTGAGATGGCAGATCAGGTAATGACACCTGTCGACCGTGAAATGGCGGGCTTTGCTCACGCTGAAATTCGTCAAAAAGGCATCGATTTAAAACTGGGCGTTGCGCTTCAAGCGGTTGAATACATTCCCAATGAACATATTGCCAGCATCGGCGCTGGTGAGGATACCGAACACCAGCATATTGAAGGTGAGCTCAACCTGACTCTCAACAATGGCGAGTCGCTGACCACTGATATCTTGATTATGGCTATCGGTGTGCGTCCTGAGACTAAGTTAGCAAAAGAAGCAGGACTTCAAATTGGTCAATTAGGTGGTATCTACACCAATGAAATGATGCAAACAAGCGATCCTAGCATCTACGCTGTCGGTGATGCAGTCGAAGAAAAAGACTTTGTCACGGGTGCACAAACTCTAGTTCCACTTGCTGGCCCTGCTAACCGTCAAGGTCGTATGGCTGCCGACAATATGCTCGGACGCAGTGAAACTTACCAAGGCACACAAGGCACGGCTATCTGTAAGATTTTTGACCTCGCGGTTGCTTCAACGGGCAAAAACGAGAAACAACTTAAACGTGATGGTGTTGAGTACGAAAAGGTCTACGTTCATACCGCTAGCCATGCAAGTTACTACCCAGGTGCTGAGATTGTCTCGTTCAAGATGTTGTTCGATCCAAAAACAGGCAAGATCTTTGGTGCGCAAGCGGTAGGCAAAGATGGTGTCGACAAACGCATTGATGTAATGGCTGTAGCGCAACGTGCAGGTATGACGGTTGAGCAACTTCAACACTTAGAACTGACTTACGCGCCTCCTTACGGCAGTGCCAAAGATGTGATCAACCAAGCGGCCTTTGTCGCGAACAACATCATTAAGGGTGACGCTACGCCGATTCACTTTGATGAGATGGACTCACTAACAGACGATCAAGTACTGCTTGATGTACGTAACCCTGGTGAGCTCGAAAATGTTGGCTTTATCAAAGATGCGATCAACATTCCTGTAGACCAATTGCGTCAGCGTATGGACGAACTGCCTAAAGACAAGGAGATTGTTATCTACTGTCAAGTTGGGTTACGCGGTAACGTAGCATACCGTCAGCTAGTTAATAACGGCTTCAAAGCCCGTAACCTGATTGGCGGCTATCGCACTTACAAATTCGCTACTGCTTAAGATAAACCAAACACTGCCCTTTTCCTTTGGAGCACTTAATGTGCTCCTTTTTTTTACAAATAAGAGTGCCACAACCTTCATCTAACTGTCGTTCATCCAGAAGTTAACCTACATCCAAAACTCTTCTTTGAAAGCTGCTTAATAAGCGAATGATGACAACTACCTTGAAAAACGCCGAACCCCCTAAAACCGATGCTGTGGGAACAACATCGGTTTTTTTGTACCCACATATTTAGAAAGTCGCCTCGCTTGTATATTCCATAATCCTTGTCTTTTAAGCTCTCTTGAGCAAATTTTTGCCTCTGCTTTTTCTATGATATGCTCTTACGCATCTTGTCTCATTGTCTTTATTTTTATGAACACCGCCTTTTGATAGGACTACGTTAAAATAAAATTTATGGATGGAATATGGATTATAAATACCCCCCAAGAGAAATTATAGACCCAGAAGAAGAGAAAAAGTCTATGGTGGAAAGTCAGGTTAGGCGTTCAAATGCAGCGATAGCTGAATATGATGAAAGGGAAAGAAGAAGAGCTAAACTATTGGCTTCTTTGACTAAAGATAATCCTCCACAGGTAAGTAACGCACCAATACTCAAATCAAGGCTGTTAAAAAATGAAGAGAATATGAATGCTTTAGGGAAAGGTTCGTTTTCTTCACTGTCTATGGGGATGAAAAGCTTTGAAGTATTAAAAGCTCAAGAAGCATTGAAAGCAGTGGAAGTCTATCAAGGAAAGGTTGAAGGAATCTTTGGAAGTAAAACAGAGCAAGCGGTTAAATCTTTTCAGCAGACATACAAACCAACGCATACAACTCATGC
>NZ_JBNJOJ010000008.1:0-141221 GCF_050113655.1 Vibrio sp. TRT 29B02 | reverse complement strand
TTTTTTTCATAATATCTGCTTCTTAACTTCTTCAGGTAAGGATTGATTAGACATCAGCAGTAAACTGAGCGGATACCGCTCAGGGTTGTTTAGAGTCGCGGTTAATTCGTGCCTGACCTGATGATGATTGTGCACTAATTGTTCGTTTATCGATATCTCTTGTTTTAAGCGGGCAAGATAAGCTTGATTAGTGGGCGAGTAGGGTTTGCCTAACGTTTCGGCTAACTCATACTTAGCCTTCAAGTTGCGTTGTTGTAAATCGTCGATGGTATTTGAGAGGTAATTGATCGTGCCTTGATAATTGTCATACAAACTTTCTTTACTATTTGCAATGTATTGACGATTAATAGGCCGTGTTTACTCGCCTGTGGTGTACACTTAAGACCTATTTATAAAAGAAACAAAGGCTTAATGGTTGAGGGACTAATGAAGCATTTATCTAGTCGAATTTGGTTGTGTTCCCTTCTGGGACTAATGGTTGTAGTGAGTGCATTCACCAGTTATTCCGTGCGAGCCTCGGCAGAGTCACCGTCTAAAGCTGAGCAAACCCTAGAAAAAATTAATTTAGATTTGAAAGAGTTATCCGATGCTCTATTGACCAGTACTGGGCAAGATAAGGATGCGTTGCAGCTTAAATTATTCCAGAAGAACGAAGAGTTGCGCTCGGCACTAGCCAGCGCTATTGAACGTGATTCGCTTCCAAAGCAAACCTTGATTTCTCAAGTTGAGATGCAACAAAACTACTCACAGGGTGCCAGTGTTTATTTAGAAGGCAAAATCAAAGATCTTAATGAAAAGATCAATGGTGCCAAAGATGATGAACGCCTAGCTCTGCTCAATGATTATCAGGAATTACAGCACTACTTTGACAGCGTCATTGAGTCTAGCTGGCAGAACATTGAATGGTTGACCAAGCTCGGGGTGGATGAAACAGCTGCAACGGAAAGTTTTCGCGACTTAGTGAGCAAGAGATTGCGCCTTATGTCAGCGTCTGTGGAGTATTTCAATCAGCAAGTCAGTGTTGTGGGCAAACAGTTATCGGCTAGTCCGGAATCTGAAAAGTCGTCCTTACAGCTGTCTCAGCTAGTGCTTAAGCAGCGTATGTCAATTGCGGTTGAAAGTCTCAGCTCTCTGATTTCGATCGCTGACCAGCTGGATATCAATACCTCGGAATACAAGCGCCTGATGTTTGAAGTGACCGGCAGTATCACTCAGGATCTGTTTGATGGTCAGGTGCTGATTTCTATTATTTCCCATTGGTCGACCAATATCTGGGACTGGTTAGCCAACAATGCACCACAGCACCTGTTCCAGCTATTCATCTTTTCGCTGTTGCTACTTGCCACCAAGATGATGGCGAAGCTGACGCGTAAGGTGGTCAGTAAAACCGTGGTGTCGAAGAACCTGAAGCTTTCTCAATTGATGCAGGACTTCTTCGTCGGCATGTCGGGCAACATTGTCTGGGTGATCGGTATACTGGTTGCTCTGTCTCAAATCGGCCTTAACTTAGCACCGGTACTGACCGGTTTCGGTATTGCTGGTGTCATTATCGGTTTCGCCTTGCAAGATACCTTATCCAACTTTGCTGCGGGTATGATGCTGCTCATTTACCGTCCATTTGATGTCGGTGATTTTGTCTTTGCCGGAGGCGTGGATGGTAAGGTAAGCCACATGAGCCTGGTCAATACAACGATCAAAACCTTTGATAACCAGATCATCATTATTCCGAACAGTAAGATTTGGGGCGATGTGATTAAAAACGTTACCCATGAACGTCTGCGCAGGGTAGATATGGTGTTTGGTATTGGTTATGGCGATGACCTGCTCAAAGCTGAGCGTGTGTTGACTGAGATTGTGACGGCTCACCCAGCCGTGCTGCGCTCGCCTGAACCAAATATCAAAGTTCATACCTTAAATACTTCGTCGGTCGACTTTATTGTTCGCCCATGGGTAAAAACCGATGACTATTGGGATGTATACTGGGATGTAACCAAAGAGGTGAAGTTAAGGTTTGACCGCGAAGGGATTTCAATTCCTTTCCCTCAACAGGATGTTCACTTGCATATGGTCAAGCAAACCCAGCTAGATCAAGAATAGACAGAGAGCGTATAAGTCGCGACGGCGACAAGAAACTAGCCTACCTATAGGTGGGCTTTGCCCTAAGGGGAGTTAGCGCTGTAGCAAATAAGCGGGGCATGTTGGCCGTATATCGTTTGGCAACAGCCAATGCCTTGTAATAACAAGGTCTCTACTGGCTAAAGTTAAAGGATAGCCAGTAGGATTCCGCCTACGGTTGCCGCTGCGGAAAGATATTGCCCCGCAGAATAAGAACCGTCTTCCTCTTCTTTGATCTTATCTGGATGATCCATGCCTAACGCGCCGTGTGCGAACGACTCAACTTTGTCACCGACAGTTTTGTTCTCATTCTTCGCTTGTACACCTTCTTTCTCAATTTCCTGTAGTGCAGCTAGAAGTGCCTTACCTTCCTCGGAAAGGGTTACTTTATTCTGCTCGACTTTAAGTGGAGCAGGGTTGGTGGTTGCACTAACTGCATTGGCTTGAGGTTTTACCTGCTGGGTTGGGGACAGCTTAGCTGGCTCCATTCCTACTGGGGTCATAATGATCTCCTTACATCATCCTCAGACAATATATCGGCTGCTTGATGAAAAACTTGTGCAAAATATGCGAGATTTGTATGAAAAAAGACCAAGCATAAACCGTGCCCAGTTATCACGTCGTTAATATTTTTTAACAAAGCAAAGCGTAACGGGGGCATTGTTATCAAGCAAGAGCAGTGCCTATTTACAGATTAGCTGATCATTTCGTGTTGCTAAGTGCTGGAAGGCCGCAAGGCGGTTTTCTGCTTTTATGTAACGCGTCGGAGGCGCCAGTACGTGCAGGCGAAAATCACGATGATTATCAGGCTCGATAGTTGGCGAGCTTGTCGGTGTGATGACGACGATGTTAAGGCTGGGCATTCTTCGCAGTAAAGAGGCTTCGATTCCTAGACCTTGTTCAGTGTGAAACTTTCCTGCGATATGGATGATTTGATGACGAGGATTCTGCTTTAAGTAATCACTGATTGACTCTGCCATTGTTTCATCCCACGTGACTTGCGCTGCATATTGGCGCTCAGATTGTTCTGGTTCTCCATGATGCATAGATGCCATAAACTTCTCTTTGTAGGGGCTAGAGCCCGTCTCGATCTCTCGGGCAAGATGCTGTCTCTCTTCATTCGAGAGTTTGTCTAGATAGCCGATACCCTGACGCCCAATACAGCGCACGAGAGGTTTAGGAGCGTTTGATGCAATGACGTCCAGTGAATTCGATTTGGCGAACTCGACTAGTGCTCGGTAGTCGCTCTCATAGTTAGGCCAGCCATTGGCGGTTTTGATCAGGGTCTGCTCGCCGATTTCACCATCAAGGTATGCATCCAATACTGACTGTTTGTCGCGTGCAAACTGTTCCATGGAGATCGTCAGGTGTGGGCTAGTGCGAAACAGCTGTTTGACGAGGTCGGTCTGAAAGCGGTGAATTGCGCTGTGTGTATGCCACTCACCAACCAGTATCACGTTGGCCTTCGTTAACGCGTCGGGTAGAGAATCGATTGATATCGGCTCGTTGTCTGGACTATAGAGTTGGTAGTCATAGAAACTGACGACACCTTGTGACTCGTGAGTAGGGTCGGCAGATGAGCAGGCGGTAAGGGCAATAAAACTCAATAAAACGGCGATATACCGAAGCATGATAGCAGCCTCCATTAACTTGAGCGGCAATAGTAATGGAGACTGTGAATGAACTCAATGAAAATGAGAATAATTATCGATTTTGGTTTATTGCTTGCGGTAAACCCGAATCATAAAGTCAGCCTCACACTCAAACAGTGTAGCCGATTTTAATTTTTCTCTAAGTGCGTCATCGGCTTTCCATGCAAATGGCGTCATTTGCAGCAGGTCGAAGCCATCCCCATCACTCAGCTTCATCGTGTAGCTTAGCGTCTCTTGATGCTCTAGAGCGAAACCTTCGATCGCTTCCGTTTCTTCACTATGTAAGCGAACATCGGGGTAGATCTCTTCTCTCAACTGATAGAGATGACGACCGGCGGGTGTGACCGTGATTACAACCCCATTTTCCGTCGTAACTCGATTGAGTTCTTGAGCATGACAAGGAGCGTAGATGCGGAGTACGGCATCAAAACTGCCATCAGCAAAAGGCAGCCTATGGCTTGAAGCTACCGAAAACTGACAGTTTGGATAGCGCTTAGCAGCGTAACGAATCGCTACTTTAGAAATATCTAAGCCATAAGTCGAGGAGTTCGCATCTTGTTGCTTTAGTGACTCAGATATTGCAGTTGTGTAGTAGCCTTCTCCGCAACCAATATCCAGTAAGCGATGCTTGCTGTTGATCAGCAGATCTGAAATCAAGTCTGCCACTCGTTGCTTCATCGGCTGGTAATAGTCTTTATCGAGAAAGCGTCGACGAGCTTGCATCATCTCTTTATTGTCACCGGGATCTTTCGAGCGTTTATGCTGCACAGGCATCAAGTTGAGATACCCCTCTTTGGCGAGATCAAAAGAATGATTATTCTCGCAGCGATAGGTACGCTCGCTGAGGGAGAGAGGGTGGTGACATAATGGGCAGGTGTAGGACATAACTGGCTCTAATCGATACTGAGTGGGCGAAGTTTATCAGGAAGCAGGGCAGCAGACTAGCGGTGACCTAGTAACAAACAGGGCAACACCATGTGTTGCCCAGATAGACGAGCGACCTCTTTACCGAGATGGCTTAGTGAAAAAAGTCCACTTGCTGTTTCAGTGAGGAGGCTTGTTTGATCAGATGCTCAGCACTCTCTGTGGTTTTTGCACTGGTCTCTCGGCTTTCCTTGTTTAACTCACTAATTGAGTTGGCATTAGTGGCAATCTCTTGCGATACGTTTGCCTGCTCTTCTGACGTGGCTGCGATTGTATCCGCTTGACCGGCGATAGCTTGAACTTGTGCCGCGATCGCTTCAAGCGCAGTACCCGCTTCTTGCGCCTTATCGAGAACCTGATTGGCATTCACTTGACTCTGAGACATCAAGGTTACGGCGTTATTCGTTGAACTCTTTAGTTGTTCAATAATGGTCACAACATCTTTGACCGACGTTTGGGTACGATGAGCAAGTGTACGAACTTCATCAGCAACAACGGCAAATCCACGCCCTTGTTCGCCCGCACGTGCCGCTTCGATGGCAGCGTTAAGCGCAAGCAAGTTAGTTTGCTCTGCAATTTCATCAATCATCTTGGTGACAGTCTGAATTGCTTCGCTATCGATGTTGACTTGTTGTATTGCTTTCGCTGAATTGTCGAGCTGATCGTTTAGCTGTGCGACGTCAATACAGACGTTTTCAACAACTTCGAGGCCAGATTGGCTATCTCGATTTGTCAGACGTACGTTTTCGGCAATGGCTTCAACTTGCTGCGCGACGGCTTGTGCCGATGAGGCCATCTCTTCGATAGCGGTTGCCACTTGCTCGACTTGTTGCTGCTGAAGGTCTGACTGGTTTAAATTGCGTTGGGCGTCGCTAGAGACGCTCTGTGATGCCAATTGGACAGAGTCGCTGGTCGTACGGATCTCTCCCACCAAGGTGTTCAGTTGGGTCGCCATATTGGCAACGCCGTTGCCTAGATTGATGATTTCGTTCTTCGACGTTTTATTACTAGAAGGAATATCAAGGCTCACTTCACCTTTTGCTAAGCGCGTCATGTAACCATTGAGCATCGTCAGTGGCTTCAAGTTTCTATTGAGAAAAACTGTCAGAATAATAAAGGTAATCAGAGCAACCACTGTAGCGATAGTGACAATCAGTTTAAGTAAAGTGTCGCTGCCTTTCGTGACTTCTTGAATAAAGGTGCCACCAAGCAGTTTCCAGTTCCACCCAGGTACTTCGGTGTAAACAAGGTACTTTTCACCCACGGTACCTTGGTATTCGTATGGATAGCGAATCAATCCGCTATCTTGCTCAAAGATTTGATAGAACGGCTTGTTGCCATTGTAATCACTGACTTCGATGATGGAAGGCGCATTCTGGTCGTGAATTGGATGCAATAGGTACTTACCGAGATTGTCTTCACGATTGTCGACGATGATGGTGTAGCCAGTATCACCCCATCGAATCGATTCAAGCGATTTGAACAAATCCTGTGTTGCCTGCTCTACAGGTAGACCAATAAATGAGATCCCATTGACTTCACCAGCAGCATTTTTGATCGGGGCATAGTAGGTGATATAGCTTTCACCAAATAACTTTACTTGGGCGTAGTAGGGGTGTCCGCTAACGAGTTGGCGGTATCCAGGGTGATCCTTTCCAAGGTAGCTACCGATCACGCGCTGACCTGACGGGTCTTTTAACGAGGTTGATACTCGGACAAAGTCGCCGTTTAAAGGTGCGAATAAAGTTGCAACAGCGCCTGTATCACGAGTGAAGCTATCGACCAGCTTGGTATCACCAATTAGGCTCTCTCCGTATTGAGTGATATTGGGAATGGATTTTCCAGCAAATTCTACTTGGTAGTCTTCGACATAAACGCCTGCCAGATAGCCATTTCTAAACGTTGACTCAAGCACTTTGGCCGTATGCAGATAAGCGTCAAATTGACCAGCGATGTTCATCGCCATCGCTTCTACCTTTGACTGATGCTCTCTTAGAGTCGTATCAAGTAATACATTTGAGGCATTCCGGTAAACCAGTGTCGCGGTACCGATAAACGAAACCAGTAAACAAAGCAAAATCACCAGCTTTAGCTGGAATCCAACGCTTTGGTTTTTGAGTTTTTCTAGCATCATTAATAATCCTGTCTTTTAGACTTTTGTTATTGTGCAAATGTGATCAGTTGTGTAGCAACTTGAGAAAATATAGTAATGGCTTATGGATTGTTTGAAATTGATTCAAATTAATCATTTAAGTGATAACTTGAACAATAAGTACTCGAATTCGGTCGCGAGAAACCAATAGGACCGAGGTAATCAGGAATTAATTTCGAGGAGAGAAAATGTCGCAGGACGTTATCCTGCGACAAAAGCCGTTAGTTTGCCGAAATGGTGGTCACTAGCTCATAACCTTCGCCAGGTTGCAGCGACTTTCCTTGCTCAAGAGATGGAGCATGAAGGGTCGACTCAACACACAGGAAGGTTTGGTAGCCGTTGTCTTCCATGTCAGCCATAGATGTTGCGCCTTCTGCCCATGGGTTCCAAAGAACGGCTGAGTTATGCCCCTGATTCTCCACTTTGATGGTGCGATTCAGAACGGGATCTTGAACCAGAATTTCTTGCTCTGGCTTAGTGTAAACACGATCAATGGTGTCGGTGAGTTTGAGTACCTCACCACCTTGGCATCGTTTTCCTGCCTGTAAGCTATCTATGTACTCTGAACCCATACCTGTCGTTTGAGCCTGAGCGATGTCACCAACGTTTAGGTAAGTGTGCAACGCGCCAGAGAACATCCAAGATTTGTTGTCGGTATTGGTCACTTTTAGCGTGACTTTAAGCTTTTCCGTCACTTCAACAATCAGGCGAGCATCAAATTGATACGGCCAGATTGCTTGTGTCTCTTTACTATCGCTCAGGCCTAGCTCAACGATAACACCATGTTCATTTTCACGATGTTCAATCAGTTGCCATTGCGACGAGCGCGCAAAGCCATGCGCGGGAGCGGCAATTCTGCCAAACCAAGGCCAGCAAACAGGAATGCCGCCACGTAGTGCAGCGCTACCATCAAAAATAGCCTCTTCGCTCATCCAGATCAGTTCAGGCTGATCAACTGGCTGAAACGAAACGACATGACCGCCGTGCAGAGCTATGCCTGCGGTGGCTTTATCATGAATAATGCGAACGATTTTAACCTTGTCTTTTTCAACGATAGTGACGTTGTCAGAAAGAACGGTTAAAGCAGGTAGTTGAGTTAAATTCATTCTATTGTCCCTGATGAGAGAAATTACATTCAACTGTCCACTCGGTAGCAATGAACAATGGGCTGTAATCTCGATAGTATTACCAAACCAACAGATACTAAAAAGGCGACTCAAGAGCCGCCTTTTCTTTAACGAAATTCTTCGCTAAACGCTGACTAAGTAAAAATTACTTAGAGATGTGAGCGATTAGGTCTAGAACTTTGTTTGAGTAACCGATTTCGTTGTCGTACCAAGATACAACTTTAACGAAGTTATCAGTTAGAGCGATACCAGCTTTAGCATCGAATACTGAAGTTTGAACTTCACCGATGAAGTCTTGAGATACAACTTGATCTTCAGTGTAGCCTAGAACGCCTTTTAGTTCGCCTTCAGAAGCTTCTTTCATTGCTGCACAGATAGCTTCGTAAGATGCGCCTTTCTCTAGGTTAACTGTTAGGTCAACTACAGAAACGTTAGCTGTTGGTACGCGGAAAGCCATACCAGTTAGTTTGCCGTTTAGTTCTGGAAGAACAACGCCTACAGCTTTAGCAGCACCAGTTGAAGATGGGATGATGTTCTGAGAAGCACCACGACCACCGCGCCAGTCTTTAGCAGAAGGACCGTCTACAGTTTTTTGAGTTGCTGTAGTAGCGTGAACTGTAGTCATAAGACCAGATACGATACCGAACTTGTCGTTAAGAACTTTAGCAACAGGCGCTAGACAGTTAGTAGTACAAGAAGCGTTAGAAACGATGTCTTGACCAGCGTAAGTAGCGTGGTTAACGCCCATTACGAACATTGGAGTAGCGTCTTTAGAAGGGCCAGTTAGAACAACTTTCTTCGCACCAGCAGTGATGTGCTTACGTGCAGTCTCGTCTGTTAGGAAAAGACCTGTTGCTTCAGCTACTACGTCAACACCGATTTCGTCCCATTTTAGGTCTTCTGGGTTGCGCTCTGCAGTAACACGTACAGTTTTACCGTTAACGACTAGGTTACCACCTTCAACTTCAACAGTACCGTTGAAACGGCCGTGAGTTGAGTCGTACTTAAGCATGTATGCCATGTAATCTACATCGATAAGGTCGTTGATACCTACTACTTCGATGTCTGCGCGCTCTTGTGCTGCACGGAATACGAAACGACCGATACGGCCAAAACCGTTAATACCTACTTTGATAGTCATTATAGTTGCTCCACAACTTAATTTCTGATTAAAGATAACTGGTAGTAAAATTACAGAATCCAGTCAAAATCTGCAACAGATAATCGGACTTAACTTGTTTAAAGTCAAAAAAAAGCGTCGCTTTTTTTCACAATTAGTCGCAAATGGTCATGTTTTGAACGGATTACTGGTTTTTTCCCTAACCAGTTGACGTAAAATAGTTCAGATGTTGACAGCTGTGCTGAAAGTTTAACCATCCTGTCATGGTCTCAAAGTATGTGCTACAAAGGTTATTATTCGCAAGTTTTTCGCGAAAAAAGTCAGAATAAAAAATGAGAATGTGGAGATTTAAGCCCGTGAAACATAAGGTAGAAAAGGTTGTGAAGCCTGATGAATACTGGCGTGAGATGTTGTCTGATGAGCAATATCGTATCTGTAGGGAGCAAGGTACAGAAGCACCGTTTTCCGGTAAGCTACTGCATAACAAACAAACCGGAGTTTACTCTTGTACGTGCTGCCAAGCACCACTATTCACCTCAGACAACAAGTACGATTCGGGGTGTGGTTGGCCTAGTTTTGATGCCCCTATCAATAGTGAGGCGATTCGCTATTTAGAAGATCTCAGTCACGGAATGGTGAGAATTGAGATTAGATGTGCAGCGTGTGATAGCCATCTGGGTCACGTTTTTCCTGATGGACCCAAGACGACAGGTGAGAGATTCTGTGTGAACTCTGTGTCGTTAATTTTCAACAATTCATAAAAATAGCGGTGATTTAATCACCGCTATTTGTTTTATCCTTTCAATGAATGGTTTATGGCTACTTAAACCTAGGGACGATTGACGCGTTAAATGTCCCGTTATTCACCATCTCTTCTATCTTCTCTGCAATATCATCTAACTGGCTATAAGTACTGCTATCAAAACCGTATAGCAATTGCAGCTCACTTTTCGAAGCAATTGGGACGTTGAAGCGTTGCGCTACCATAGTCCAAATATATGCCTCTTCTTTACTGCCGAGTCGATAGGTGGTGCTCGCCAAGGATTTGAATATTTCAGTGTTAACTTTGCCGCGCTTAGTGAGTTCTAGTGCATGAACGAGAAGTTGTCGAGTTTTAGCTTGATCTCTGCTGGTATAGAATGTTGCCAAAGCATACTGCATCTCAGCCGTTTCGAGAGACGGTGTCCCTTCTAACTGCAAAAACGCTCGACGGGCGGGGTCACTGCCAGTTTGACTCCATAAAAAATAGAGAGATTGAGGGGAATCGGATTTTTCTAGTCGGGAGACAATGGCCTCTAAGTCTTGGCCTGAGTTAATTAATGCATCAAAGCGACGTTGTTTGAGTCCTGACTGATCAATGGGTTGAATTTGAGAAGCAAGTTCGAGGCACTTCTTGTAGGTTGAAAGTAGTGCGTACTCTTTGATGTAGTTATCGTCGTTCGGGTTTTTCAGCACTTCGAAGCGATGCCATATTAGATCAGTCCGTGGCACTCGACACTGACCGTCTCCGACATTAAGTCGTTGGCATTGAAGCCCTGGATTATCATTACAAAGTTGTTCAGTATTCTTGTTTCCTTCAAAACAACCAGTGAGCGCAATACTGGCGCTCAGTAAAGTGAGGACATTCGTTAGTTTCATATTATTATTGCTTGTGATCCGTTACGCTTATTATTAGCAGTTGCCTTGACTCAAGCTCCCAGCCAGTTAATGTTCGTCTATCTTGATTGATTATAGGATATACCATGGACGCAGAGCAGTTAATTAACGCCATCACACCAGAGGCATATGAGCGTCTACTTTTTGCTGTAGAAACAGGTAAGTGGCCTGAGGGTACCCCACTTTCTCAACAGCAGCGAGATTCTTGTATGCAGGCTGTGATGTTGTATCAATCTAAACACAATTCTGAAGCTCAGCACATGACGGTTGCCAAAGGTGGAGAGATTAGCTTTAAGTCTAAAGCGGAACTGAAGAAGCAATTCCAGCAGGGGCAAGAGGATATTGTCCGCGTTAATCCTAATTTGAATGACTAACGCTTCAATAAACCAAAAAAGCAGGCACGATGCCTGCTTTTTTATCGGTGGTTAAACCGTTAACCGCAGCACTTTTTGAATTTTTTGCCGCTACCACAAATACAGGGGTCGTTACGACCGATTTTCAATTGGCTAATGGTTTGGCTCAATCGAACATCGACAGGCTTTTGTTCTTCGGGGAACGTGCCGTCGATATAGAACCAAAGGCCGCCTTCTCGAACGAATCTTGAGCGTTCTTCTAAACAGTACTGCTGGCCATCTTGATTGAAAAAGGCTTTGAATGTGACAAAACCTTCGTTGTCATCCTTGCCTGACTCTGTGCCGACAACGTCTAAGCCACACCAATCACTGTTAATTGACTCAGCTATCTCATCACGCTGCTGCGAAGCGTTGCAACTCGGGTGATATGTGTTTACCACATAGTCTACTAAGCCTTTTACGTGTGCTGAGTAGCGCGAACGCATCAGTTGTTCGGGGGTTTTGGCTAGTGCATGGTTGTTATGGATAGGTTCACAACAGACGGTGTAATCTTGTGAACTGCCACAAGGACACGAACTCATAAAGACTCCAATTAATTCGTTTTAACCGATAGAAGATCAGCCGTCCATTTCACCGATGAGTCGTAACACTCGCTTAGAATGTCATGATCTAAGCCAATGTTCTCACATCGCTGATGGACTTCGTCCCACTCAGCGTGTTCGTACGCTTTGGTCAGGGTGAGAATGTCGCCAAGTATGCCTTCGTTGGCAATAATTGCGAGTTTTATCGTTTGGTCGATTGAGATTTCTTCAAGAATTTGTGCCAGTGGGCGATCTAGTAAGCTGTCCAATAGCGAAAACATGCCGGTTAAGAATGCATGTCCTGGTTCGAGTTTTGCGTCAAGATTAGAGGCCAGCAGCTCACAGTATCGCGCTCTTTGAATGGACAAGCCATACAAGTAATCTGGTTTGCTATTTTGCGTAGAGGCAAGCGCGACGAGAGAAATAAACTTACGCAGTTTCTCTTCCCCTAGATACACCAGCGCTTGCTTGAAAGATTGGATTGTTGAGCAAACGATAGAAGAGGAATTAACAAAGGCCAGTAACTTATAGGACAGCGTCAGATCTTTGGTGATGAGTGCTTCAATTGCCGTGTAATCCATATCCGGCTTCGACACTTCAGTCAGTAACTGAACCACTGTCATGAAGGACGGTTCAAGCGATTTACGGCTGATCATTTCGGGTTTGCTGAAAAAGTAACCCTGAAAATAGTCAAATCCAGCGGATTTAGCTTGTTCGAACTCTTCATAGGTTTCCACTTTTTCTGCGAGAAACTCAATATTGGAACCTGCAAGTCTGAGTATAAAAATACGAGCTTTTTCGATAGAAACTTGGCGGATATCGAATTTGATCAGGGAAATGTAAGGTAAAAATGGTTTCCATTCTCTGGTTGGCACAAAATCATCGAGTGCCATCTTATAGCCAAGGGCTGACATCTCTTTAACAGCCTGCAATAACTCTTTAGTGGGGGCACAGTTTTCTAAGATTTCAACGACGAGACTGTCTGATGGGAAAAGGGTCGGCACCTTATTAATCAGGCTTTGGTAAGGGAAATTGACAAAGCCTAACTTGTCTCCCAACGTTTCATAGTGAGTAGAAAGGAAGTGATCTGACAGCAGGCGGCTTGTCGCTTGCTCAGGATCAATATCTGGAAACGTGTTTTGGGGACCATCCCTAAACAGGAGCTCATATCCAACCGTGTGTTTATCTTTATTGAGAATGGGTTGTCTTGCTATATACGAGTGTTTCAAGGTAGTTACCGCGCTTCTTGTCTAAATTTATTGGCTCAAAATCACCGGAAATGGTACGGCATATTGTGCACAATTTCAGTCACTTAACCAGAAAAAGGTCTTTGTTGTAGGTCGAAATTATTTTTGTTGTAGACCAATACTGAACCGTGAGTGTACCAGTCACCCAACACTATTCTAGTATAGACTCGATTACCTTGTTCAAAAGTGTGAACATTCGGCCGGTGTGTATGGCCATGGATCATAAGTTCTACATTGTATTCGGTCATCACTTTCTCTACTTCGCCTTGTGTCACATCCATGATGTCTAGAGATTTGGTTTTCTTGTCATCTTTGATGTCAGACTGAACTTTAGACACAATCTTCTTTTTTATGAACATTGGAATGCGATTGAAAATCCATTGCAGCCAAGGTTGGTGTACTTTGGCACGAAATTCGAGGTATTTAACGTCATCGGTACACAGGGTATCACCGTGGAGTACGACGGCCTTGGTACCATAAAGGTCTATCACGGTTTCATCGCCAAGGAGCGTGACTCCCGTCTGCTTAGCAAATCGGCGACCAACGAGAAAATCGCGATTACCCTGAGTAAAAAAGCAAGCAACGCCGTGGTCAGTGAGTCTCTTAAATTCGTCCCGTATGCTTGAAGCAAATTCGGAGCGGTCATCATCACCAATCCAGAATTCAAATAAGTCACCCAGAACATAAAGTGCATCGGCGTGGATTGCTTCCTCGCGCATAAAACGAATAAAGCATGACGTCGTTTCAGGTGTCGTCGGGGATAGGTGTAGATCAGAAATAAATAGTGTGGTCATAGTAGATTAAAGAAGAGAGCGCAGGGCGCTCTCTTGAATCGGATTATTCTTCGATTGTTGTGCTAGTGATGAACACTTCTTCAAGCGGCACGTCTTGGTGCATGCCCATAGAACCGGTACTTACACCTTTAATCTTGTCAACGATGTCCATGCCTTCAACCACTTCTCCGAATACACAGTAACCCCAGCCATCTAGGCTTTCGCTACGGAAATCTAGGAAAGTGTTGTTGTTAACGTTGATGAAGAACTGAGAGCTTGCCGAATGCGGTTCCATAGTACGTGCCATCGCAATGGTACCTACTTTGTTGCTCAGACCGTTATTTGCTTCGTTTTTGATTGGATCACGAGTCGGTTTTTCACGAAGACCAGACTCCATACCGCCACCTTGAATCATGAAACCATCGATAACACGGTGGAACAGTGTGTTGTCGTAAAAACCATCACGGCAGTACTGTAGGAAGTTTGCGCTAGTTTCTGGTGCTTTTTCTTCATTTAGTTGAATTTTGATGTCACCAAAATTTGTGTGAAGGGTGATCATGATTTTGTCCTTTACATATGTTTTTGACTTGAAGCAAAGATTCTAGCGTAACTTTTGCGACATTAATACGTGAAAAGCGCAGGTTGAGAGCTGAGTAGCAGTGCTAATGATGGCTTTTTAACCGTTTGAGGGATTACCTATTAGTGCATGACTTGATATACTGGCTCACTATTTTGATTCACCGGAAATATTAGAAAGAGATCATGTTAAAGATATACAACACACTCACAAGACAGAAAGAGGAATTCAAACCAATCAATGCCGGTAAAATTGGCATGTATGTCTGTGGAGTAACCATCTATGATCTCTGTCATATTGGCCACGGTCGTACCTTTGTTTCTTTTGATGTTGTCTCTCGTTACCTGCGTTACCTAGGTTATGACCTAACGTTTGTTCGCAATATTACCGACATTGATGACAAAATTATCAAACGTGCCAACGAAAACGGTGAAAGCTGTGATTCATTAACGGAACGTCTGATTGGTGAGATGCACGCTGATTTTGATGCATTGAACATGAAGCGTCCTGATGTTGAGCCGCGTGCGACAGAATTTATTGCAGAAATCATTGAACTGGTTGAAAAACTTATCGAGCGTGGTTTTGCTTATGTAGCCAGCAATGGCGACGTTATGTTCGAAGTTAAGAAGTTCGATGAATACGGTAAGCTATCAAAGCAAGATCTTGACCAGCTTCAAGCGGGCGCACGTGTTGATGTAGAAAGCGCAAAACGCAGTCCGCTTGACTTTGTGTTGTGGAAAATGTCGAAACCGGGTGAACCAACTTGGGAATCACCTTGGGGCCCTGGTCGTCCAGGTTGGCATATTGAATGTTCGGCGATGAACTCATCAATTTTGGGCAACCATTTTGATATTCACGGCGGCGGTTCTGATTTGCAGTTCCCTCACCACGAAAATGAAATTGCTCAATCATGCTGTGCTCATGGCACTCAGTACGTAAATACTTGGATGCATAGTGGTATGGTGATGGTAGACAAAGAGAAAATGTCTAAGTCGCTAGGAAACTTCTTCACCATCCGTGATGTCCTTGAACATTACGACGCTGAGACTGTTCGTTATTTCCTAATGTCAGGTCACTACCGCAGTCAACTGAACTACAGCGAAGAGAACCTCAATCAAGCTCGTGCGTCTCTTGAGCGTTTATACACGGCTCTGCGTGGATTGGATCTGGCAACGCCAGCCGCTGGTGGAGAGGAGTATGTTACTCGCTTTGCAGAAGCAATGAATGACGACTTCAATACACCAGAAGCTTACTCAGTGCTGTTTGATATGGCGCGTGAGATCAACCGTCTTAAAACTGAAGACTTATCGGCGGCAAGTGCTTTAGGCTCATTGATGCGCGAACTCGCTGATGTGATTGGTATCTTACACCAAGATCCTGAAGCGTTCCTTAAGGGTGACGCTGGCAACGATGATGAAGTGGCAGAGATTGAAGCGCTGATTAAGCTACGTAACGATAGCCGTGCTTCAAAAGATTGGGCGAATGCAGATATGGCTCGAGACAAGCTAAACGAGATGGGTATCGTGCTAGAAGATGGTCCAGAGGGCACCACTTGGCGTCGTAAGTGATAGATCTCGATGCGATTGATGCCTTGTTCAGTTTTAAATCTGTGGGTGAGCGTTAAGTCGATCGCATTGGTATAGCAATTTTCTAAGGGCTGTTTATTCAGCCCTTTTGTTTATTTTTTTGATTATTTTGATGGGTAAAAACAGTGGCTCAGATGTACTTCTACTACTCTGCAATGAATGCGGGTAAATCAACCACTCTTCTTCAATCTTCGTTTAACTACCAAGAGCGAGGAATGACACCAGTTATTTTTACCGCTGCGTTAGACAATCGTTACGGTGTCGGTAAAGTCAGTTCACGTATTGGTTTACAGTCGGATGCGCATCTGTACAACTCTGCAACCAATCTCTATCAGGAAATTTCTAGCCTTAATGAAGTCGAGAAGCGTCACTGCATCTTGGTCGATGAGTGTCAGTTCCTGAGCAAAGAGCAAGTTTACCAATTGACCGAAGTGGTTGATAAACTTCATATTCCAGTATTGTGCTACGGATTGAGAACCGATTTCTTAGGTGAGCTGTTTGAGGGGAGCAAATACTTGCTGTCTTGGGCAGATAAGCTTGTAGAACTAAAAACGATTTGTCACTGTGGCCGCAAAGCTAACATGGTCATCCGTACCGATGAAAATGGTGTTGCGATTGCGGAAGGCGATCAGGTTGCGATTGGTGGCAATGATAAATATGTTTCTGTCTGTCGTCAGCACTATAAAGAAGCGCTAGGTAAGTAGTAGATACAAAAAACGGAGCGCTAGCTCCGTTTTTTGTGTGTATTCGATAATCTGAGATTAACGAGCACGGAAGACGATGCGACCTTTAGAAAGATCGTATGGAGTCATCTCTACAGTTACTTTGTCACCAGTAAGAATACGGATGTAGTTCTTACGCATTTTACCAGAGATGTGAGCAGTAACTACGTGGCCGTTTTCTAGCTCAACACGGAACATTGTGTTTGGAAGAGTATCAAGGACAGTGCCTTGCATCTCAATTACGTCTTCTTTAGCCATTTAATCCTCTTTTCAAAATGGACAATTCCAACCGGCGCACAATGCCGATCAAAATGAATTATGTAAAGTTGGGGCGTATTCTACCCTTGCCAACGCTGATTTACTAGCCTTTGATGACGCTGAAAACGGACTTTATAGTTCATCGCCGGACATTCATCAATTTGATAGCCCAAATAGAGCCACTGCTTACCTTGCTCAATACAGTATTCAGCTTGGAATAATACTGCTAAGGTACCTAAGGATAATGAGTGTTCAGGCTCAAAAAAGGTGTAAAACGCACTGGCGCTATTCGACAAGATATCTGTCACAGCGATAGCGACAAGTTGTTGCTCTTGGTAAATATGGAGAAACTGAGTGTTTAACCAATTGCATTTCGAAAACTGAGCAAACTCCTCTTTTTTAGGAGGGTACATTGAGCCACTTTTATGGCGAGACTCAATATAACGGGCATATAAATCAAACCAGTTATCGTCCATCCTCTCTTTCAATTGCCATTGATATTGAGCCGCTTTTTTTAATAGGCGCTTTTGATTGCGTGATGGTTCAAAATCTGGAATAGACAGGCGTAGCGCTTGGCAGGATTGGCACTGATCACAATGGGGTTTATAGATCGTATCACCACTACGTCTAAAGCCGTTAGCTAACAGTACCTCATAGCTAGAGCCGCAATGCATGGCAGGATCAAGTGCGACAGCAACGCGTTCCTGACGATCGGCTAAATAGCTGCAAGGATGACTGTCAGTCAATCCAATGCGGATTTGTTGCAGATCAGAACTCATTTATCTCCTCATATTTCACAAGTGAGCCACTGATTGTTAAAACAACCTTCAATGACAGGTTGGTTCTTAAATGATAGCAGTCTTTGCATGAAATCTTCACGCTGCAACTCAATAGCGCCAAGTGATTTTAGGTGGGCATTCATGACTTGGCAGTCAATCAGTTCCCCTGCATGTTTTTGAAAGTGGTCGCATAAATACCATAAGGCAATCTTAGATGCGTTGGTTTTTAAACTAAACATCGACTCACCACAGAATAGTTTACCGATTGAAAGACCATAAAGTCCACCTACCAACTCTTCCTGATGCCAAACCTCGACGGAATGACAGTGACCCGATTTCGCCAGTTGTTTATAGGCATCCCGCATATCTTCGTTAAGCCAAGTTTCATCCTCATGACGAGTCGAGGCACACAAGTCGATGACACGTTCTGTTGCTTGATTAATACTGACTTTATACTGATGCTTTCGCTGAAATTTTTTGAGACTTTTTGCTGGTTCAAATGTCTTAGGATTAAAGACTGCTCTTGGCGAAGGGCTCCACCAGAGAATCGGTTCTCCAGGGCCGTACCATGGGAAAATGCCATTTTGGTAGGCCAAAAGTAATCTGTCTGGTTGTAGATCGCCGCCAAAAGCGAGCAGGCCATTTGGATCGGCCAGTGCTTCCAAAGGCGAGGGGAACCAGAGTTCATCACAGTTAAGTTCAGTCAGATATATCGCCATGAATAAATAGAGGAAACAAGAATGAAGAAGTTGTTATGGATCATATTGGTTTTTCCCTTGATTGCCAATGCAGCTTACCAAAGAAATACCGCTCGGCCAGTCAACGAAGTGGTGTTTGGTCAAGTTGATACGGTGCGATATATCACCCAGCAAGAGATCGTCAAATCACAAGGTTCAGGATGGCAAACACTCCTTGGTGCCGTGGTTGGTGGAGTGGTTGGTAATCAATTTGGCGGTGGGACAGGCAAAGAAGTGGCTACCGCCGTTGGAGCGGTTGCCGGTGCCGGTATCGCACGTAGTAATGCGAACCAAGTCTATCGGATGGAACATAAGCTGGTGGAGTTGTTGATTGAAACCGAGCAGGGGAAGTTAATCGATGTAATTCAGGACATAGACAGCCGTATGCTGTTTGAAAAGGGCGATAAAGTTCGCATTCTATATTTTGATGATGGCGTTAGAGTCGATAAAGAGTATTGATAGTCATAATAGGCACCAAAGTCCCGACGACATATTTATTCAGTTTAATTGTGACTTTGCTCTGGTTTTACTAAGGCTTTTTAGATAGGCTGCAAGTACGAAGAATTTTTCATCATCTCGTTTAGGAAGACGGGCTGAGCAAGGAACATCAATTTAAATGGAAAGCCTTACGTTACAACCTATCAATAAAGTCAATGGTGAGGTCAACTTACCGGGTTCAAAAAGTGTTTCAAATCGTGCGTTACTTCTCGCAGCCTTAGCAAGTGGTACAACACGATTAACGAATTTGCTCGATAGCGACGATATTCGTCATATGCTGAATGCACTGAGCAAGTTAGGCGTGTCTTACCGTCTATCTGATGACAAAACTGTGTGTGAAGTCGAAGGTTTAGGTAAGCCTTTTCAAGCGACACAAGCACTAGAACTGTTTTTAGGCAACGCAGGTACAGCGATGCGTCCCCTTGCTGCCGCATTGTGTTTAGGCGAGGGAGAGTTCATCTTGACGGGTGAACCTCGTATGAAGGAGCGTCCTATTGGTCACTTGGTTGATGCATTGCGTCAAGCGGGGGCTAAAATTGAGTACCTAGAAAACGAAAACTACCCACCACTCAAAATCTTCGGCACTGGTCTGAAAGGCGGAATGGTCGAGATTGATGGCTCGATTTCAAGTCAGTTCTTAACTGCTTTCTTAATGTCGGCACCACTTGCTCAGGGTGATGTAACGATCAAAATCGTTGGTGAATTGGTATCAAAACCATACATCGATATCACGTTGCACATCATGGCTCAGTTTGGCGTTGAAGTAGAAAATAACGACTACCAAGAGTTTGTTATCCGTCATGGTCAACACTATGTTGCACCGGGGGATTTCTTAGTTGAAGGTGACGCGTCATCGGCATCTTACTTCCTAGCGGCGGCTGCGATCAAAGGCGGCGAGATTAAAGTGACAGGTATTGGTAAGACGAGTATTCAAGGTGATATTCAGTTTGCCGATGCTCTTGAAAAAATGGGTGCTGAGATTGAGTGGGGTGATGACTACGTTATCTCCCGCGTGGGTGAGCTTAAAGCTGTCGATATGGATTTCAACCATATTCCTGATGCGGCAATGACTATCGCAACCACTGCACTATTTGCCAAAGGTACCACCGCGATTCGCAATGTGTATAACTGGCGTGTTAAGGAAACCGATCGTTTGGCCGCGATGGCGACTGAGTTACGTAAAGTCGGTGCTGAAGTGGAAGAGGGTGAAGATTACCTGATTGTGACACCTCCGGAGCAAC
Organism: Vibrio sp. TRT 29B02; assembly: GCF_050113655.1. Taxonomy (NCBI): domain Bacteria; kingdom Pseudomonadati; phylum Pseudomonadota; class Gammaproteobacteria; order Vibrionales; family Vibrionaceae; genus Vibrio; species Vibrio sp. TRT 29B02. Next base: position 121,123 of record NZ_JBNJOJ010000008.1, on the reverse strand, counting down.
TTATCCACGCTGCGATCGATACCTACGATGATCACCGTATGGCAATGTGTTTCTCCCTTGTTGCACTCAGCGATACACCGGTAACCATTAACGATCCAAAGTGTACGTCAAAAACTTTCCCTGATTACTTTGACAAGTTGGAAGGGTTAAGTTCGTAGAGCGCTTTGCTTGCGGAGAGCTGGAACGGACTGCGTCCTTCGAGAATCTAGAACGCTTCGCTGTGAGTTCGGACTTCGTCCTTCGAGAGGTGCTTGTGGTGATTGAGTCGAAAGTTGTAGGCAGTACTGGCTGATATTAAAACTTAATTGTCTGAATTTAAAAGAAAGGGTTGGCATGCTCTGTCAACCCTTGCAAGATTTTCTCGCTTCTCGCTTCTCGCTTCTCGCTTCTCGCTTCTCGCTTCTCGCTTCTCGCTTCTCGCTACTTCTCTAAAGTAAACTCTTTCGACAAGTGATGTGCTAAGTACTTAAACATATTAAAAACAGCCGTTGTCTTCGTTGTTGGTAATCCATTGTCATCAAGAAAATAATTTCCTTTGAACACTAAGACGTCGTCTTTTTCTTCAACGCTGTCGGCTCGCATGCCATCAATGTAATCATCGTGTTCTTGGATGATGTGATTAGCAATCATGAGAAGCTCAAGTTGTGAAACGACTTTTTTTTCGCTCATTGGGGGATACCTTTGTAGATGATTTCTTCTAATTGAAGAGGTTTGCTGAAAATTGTATGAATAATGACGATAAAATCAATTGCGATAGATCAATCGCACTGCGGACACTTAGGCGCTGAAGCTTGTGGGTTTTGTGACTGGTGGCAAAAAACCTTATCTAAAGTTGGCATCGTAGATCTTATGCCGTTTAGTATGTGGCGTTTTCATAAGTTGCCCGAATCAATCGCGCATTATTTTGTCGTTTGGTAATGCTTACCATTTTTAAGACATCGCTGCATTGTCGAGCAGTCAATGTAGAAATTAAAAAAAGATATTGATCTTCTTGCAATCTCGCTCAATAGTAAAAAAAGAAGCAAAGTATTAAGTATGTCGTGCGATATGTATCGCACTTGATAAAGGACACTTGAGTCAATTATGGGTAAGTCACTGGTTATTGTGGAGTCGCCTGCTAAGGCGAAGACCATCAATAAGTATTTAGGTAAGGACTTTATTGTAAAGTCCAGTGTAGGTCACGTACGTGATCTACCGACTGCTGGTCAAAGCACGGGCCAAAAAGCTGCGGCCGTATCAACCACAGGCTTAAGTGCTGAAGAAAAAGCGCGCATCAAGAAAGAAAAAGATCGTAAGTCACTGATTAAAAAAATGGGCATTGACCCATACCATGGCTGGGAAGCGAACTATCAAATTCTGCCGGGCAAAGAAAAAGTCGTTGCAGAATTACAGAAGTTAGCCAAAGACGCAGATTGCGTTTACCTAGCAACCGATTTAGACCGCGAGGGAGAGGCTATCGCTTGGCACCTTCGTGAGATCATCGGTGGCGATGAAGAGCGATACAAACGCGTTGTATTCAACGAAATTACTAAAAATGCAATCCAACAAGCGTTCGAAAAGCCGGGCGAATTGAGCATGGATGGCGTTAATGCGCAACAAGCCCGTCGTTTCATGGACCGTGTGGTGGGCTTTATGGTCTCGCCACTACTGTGGAAGAAAGTCGCACGTGGTTTGTCTGCTGGCCGTGTTCAGTCCGTTGCAGTAAAGCTATTGGTTGAACGTGAGCGTGAAATCAAAGCGTTTATTCCAGAAGAGTTTTGGGATATCCATGCTGATACTAAAACGCAAGACAAAACAGACTTCCGCCTACAAGTCGCGCAGAAAGATGGTGTTGCGTTTAAACCGGTTAACGAAGCCGAAACTAAAGCGGCTATTGCTGTGCTTGAAAAAGCGCGCTACGAAGTGTGTAAGCGTGAAGACCGACCTACATCAAGCAAACCATCCGCACCATTTATTACATCTACGCTGCAACAGGCTGCCAGTACGCGCCTAGGTTACGGTGTTAAGAAAACCATGATGCTCGCTCAGCGTCTTTACGAAGCGGGTTACATCACTTATATGCGTACCGACTCTACAAACCTGAGTGCGGAAGCGGTTGAGACTGTGCGTGGTTATATCGGTAATGAGTTTGGTGAGGCATACCTTCCTGCGAAGCCAAATGTCTATGGCAGTAAGCAAGGTGCTCAAGAAGCGCACGAAGCGATTCGTCCATCCGATGTCGCTGTGAAGTCAGAAGATCTTCAAGCAATGGAAGCCGATGCGCACAAGCTATATTCATTGATTTGGAACCAGTTTGTTGCCTGTCAAATGACCCCAGCTCAGTACGACTCGACCACGGTAAGTGTAAAAGCTGAGGAGTACACCCTCAAAGCTAAAGGTCGTATTCTTAAGTTTGATGGCTGGACTCGTGTTCAACGTCCACTTGGCAAGAACGAGGACCAGATCCTACCTGCGGTTCAAGTTGGCGACAGTATCGAATTGGTCAATCTTGATCCTAAGCAACACTTTACTAAGCCGCCAGCGCGTTTTACAGAAGCTGCCTTGGTAAAAGAGCTTGAGAAACGTGGTATTGGTCGTCCATCGACCTACGCATCAATCATCTCTACGATCCAGGATCGTGGTTACGTTAAGGTTGAACAACGTCGTTTCTATGCAGAGAAGATGGGTGAGATCGTTACAGACCGTCTAGATGGTAGTTTTGATGACCTGATGAACTATGAGTTCACGTCTCGTATGGAAGAGAAGCTTGACCAAATCGCTGAAGGTGAAGCGAATTGGAAAGGCGTACTTGACGACTTCTTTAATGACTTCACGAGCGATCTTGAAAAAGCTGAGCAGGATGAAGATCAAGGCGGCATGAAGCCTAACCACATCGTATACACCGATATCGAATGTCCGACATGTTCGCGTCCTATGGGTATTCGTACTGCATCTACCGGCGTGTTCCTTGGTTGTTCTGGCTATGCACTACCGCCTAAAGAGCGTTGTAAGACAACGATCAACTTGGGTGACGAAGACGGCATTATCAATGTTCTCGAAGAGGACGTTGAAACAGCGGCTCTACGAGCTAAGAAACGTTGTCCGATTTGCGAAACCGCGATGGATGCGTATCTGATTGACGATAAACGTAAAATGCACGTTTGTGGTAACAACCCAAATTGTGATGGTTACGTTGTTGAGCATGGTGAGTTCAAAGTGAAAGGGTACGATGGCCCTGTTGTCGAGTGTGACAAGTGTGGCAGCGATATGGTGCTCAAGAACGGTCGATTCGGCAAGTACATGGATTGTACGAGTGAAGAGTGTAAGAACACACGTAAGATCCTGAAAAACGGAGAAGTCGCGCCACCGAAAGAGGACCCTGTTCATTTGCCAGAACTGCCATGTGAGAACTCAGATGCTTACTTCGTACTTCGCGATGGTGCGTCAGGTTTGTTCCTAGCGGCGAGTACCTTCCCTAAATCACGTGAAACACGTGCACCTCTAGTGGAAGAACTGGTGCGTTTTAAAGATCGTCTTTCAGCCAAGTTCCATTACTTAACGGAAGCTCCAGAAAAAGATCCTGATGGTTTACCAATGGTGGTTCGTTTTAGTCGTAAGTCAAAAGAGAACTATGTCCGTACTGAAGTCGACGGTAAGCCTACCGGCTACACTGCACTTTATGTGGACGGTAAGTGGGAAATTACTGATAAGCGCAAGAAACCTGCAAAAAGCAAGTAGGGTATAGAATACGAAAGGCAGCCGATAATGGCTGCCTTTTCTTTTAGACGAACGCTTGTCTGTTTTCATATTTATGAGATCAATATACAATTATTCACCTATTGGTTGTTAATATATTGTGATTCTCAGTCTGTCTTTTGACATTATTATCTCTAGCTTCTATTGATTTAGAAGAATAACGGGAAGGGTGCCATGAGACAGAGATTAAGGCTTCTAAGTATCATTATCGCAGGTAGCTTGATTTTGGTGATAGCCGCTTTTAGTATCTCAAAACGAGTGCTAGATAGCGTGATTGAGGGATTGCTATGGGAGTTTGCTCAAGTCTCTGCCAAACATGACGCCGAAGTGTTAAAGCCTATAACGGCTCAGTCCGAGATCGTAAAACAGTTGGCTACTCACCCCAATATCACTTCATGGGCGCAAAACAGCGAAGATTCAGTCTACCTAGCCGTTGCAGAAGATACACTTGAACAATTTCGTTGGCGGCTGGCGTCCAAAAATTTCTTCGTCGCCTTAGATCAGAACCTGTCTTATCACTACAACGATGTAAATAGCATCCGCCAAGGAGCTTTCTTTCGCCACTATCTGGATCCAGATGCGATTATCGATAAATGGTTTTTCGAGCAGAAGTCGAGCGGAATCGATCTCTCCGTCAATATCGCTCATGATGTACATCTGGGATTAACCAAGATCTGGATTAATCAGACCATAGAAAAGAACGGTCAGTTTTTAGGTATTCTCGGCACTGGTATCGATTTCACGGAACTGATCGAGCCGTTTCATAACTCACAACCCACAGGGATAGAAACCTACTTTATTGATGAACAGATGAGGATCCAACTGGTCCTAGGCGCCGATTCTGTTCAATACCCACTGCGTGATAGCCGTTCAAGGAAACCCCTGCTCAGCAGTGTAATTAGCAATGATAAAGATTATCAAGCGCTCGAAAAACTGATGAAGTTGCAGAAGAAAGGTCAAGAAGCGCAAGTGCTGATGGTTAACCAAGGTGGTGGGCGAGCCGCTGTTGCGATTTATTACATCGAGTCTCTAGGGTGGTATGAAGTGACCTTTGTCAGTATTGATGCGATAGTGCCGACATGGGTTAATACCCAACTCTATTTCCCACTGCTTGCTGTAACCTTAATCGTCGCAATTCTTCTCTTTGGTTGGCTAGTCAAGCACTGGTTAGTCCCTCGAGAATATTGGAATCAGCGCATTTATCGACTTGTGCAAGACAACTCGACTGGCCAAGATGGCGCTTCACTTAATCTTGAACAGTGCTTAGATGTGCTTGAGCATGAGCTACAAAATAGTCGCAAGGGATTAGATAATCTGGTCGCGTCTAGAACGGCGATACTGGATGAGCTATCAACATTTGATGTTTTAACCCAGATACATAACCGTAGAGGTCTGGAAAAAGAACTCAGTGCTGAGTTAGCGCGCTCTTCTCGTGAACAGTATCAGTTTGGTTTGTTGTGGATTGACGCTGGAATTAAGGTGCAATCTGACTCCGGAGAAGAGAGTCATCAATACCAAAATGCTTTGCAGTTGGTGGCTCGAGGCTTGCAACGAGCGATTCGGGAGTACGATGTGGCGGCAAGATGGGCAGAAGATGAGTTTTTGGTGTTGGTTAGATGTGGTCAAACTAGGACGTTAGAACGCATCGCCGAGCGCATTAAGCAGTATGTCGATTCACATCAAGATAGTGACACCATTCATTCCCACCATTTGATCAGACTTTCTATTGGTGGAGCACTTATTCAACCTCAGATGAGTTTGCAACAGGCTCTCGCGTTGGCAGACAGTTCATTGTTTCTGGCACAGTCCAACCAATCGACGATTCACATTCATACGGTGTCAAGTGAAAGGCAAACGGCTTGATTTACGTGGGTTTCAACCCTAGGTAATACCCTGATTATATTCACCGAAGCTATTCGAGCGAAGTCACGTTAATGTAGTTAATTTGTTGCTTCTTTGTGAGCTTGCGGCGAGATAGTGTGAGCTATCGCAGAGCGCTGCAAAGCAACAATTGTGAGCTCCAAAGGACGGCATGTTTTAAATTGTAATCTTGCTGAAATACGATAACTTATAATAATCCTTTTACGCTAAGAACTAGGCTTAGAGTCTTGCGCGGCAGCGATTGTTGTGCCCACTCCTACGAGGAACTGGAGTGGGCTAAAGGAACTAGATGAGCCCCCCTAAATAAAGGCTCATTACACAATAAATAAAATGGAGAGAATTAAATGGCTGGTGTTTTGGGAATGATCCTTGCTGGTGGAGAAGGCTCGCGCCTGCGCCCACTGACGGAGTCTCGCAGTAAACCCTCGGTGCCTTTTGGCGGTAGCTACCGTCTTATCGACTTTGCACTAAATAACTTTGTTAATGCTGACCTAATGCGTATCTACGTGTTAACACAGTTCAAATCTCAATCTTTGTTTCACCACCTAAAGAAAGGGTGGAATATCAACGGTATTACCGACCGTTTTATTGACCCTATTCCAGCACAGATGCGTACCGGGAAGCGTTGGTACGAAGGTACGGCGGATGCTATCTACCAAAACCTCGGCTTTATGGAGTTATCTGAACCGGATCAAGTTTGTATTTTTGGTTCAGACCACATCTACAAGATGGATATCAAGCAAATGCTTGATTACCACAAAGAAAAGCAAGCTTCGCTTACCGTTTCTGCTTTACGTATGCCTTTAAGTGAAGCGTCTCAATTTGGTGTCATTGAAGTCGATGCTGAAGGGCGAATGGTAGGTTTTGAAGAGAAACCAGCGTACCCGAAATCTATCCCTGGCGATCCAGAATACGCGTTAGTATCTATGGGTAACTATGTATTTGAAGCACAGACGCTTTTTGCTGAGCTGATTGAAGATGCAGATAACCCAGACTCAACTCATGACTTCGGCAAGGATATCATTCCAAAGATGTTCCCTCGCGGCGATGTGTTCGTGTATGACTTCAGCACCAACCGCATTACTGGCGAGAAAGAAGAAGTGTATTGGCGTGATGTCGGTACGATTGACGCATATTGGCAGGCTCATATGGATCTGCTCGCGAAAGACGCGCCTTTCTCGCTGTATAACCGTAAATGGCCTCTCCACACCTATTATCCACCGTTACCACCGGCAACGTTTACTGACTCTGACAATGGTCGAGTACAAATTATCGATAGTCTTGTGTGCAGCGGTAGCTATGTTCGCGGTTCGAGAATTGAAAAATCGGTACTCGGCTTCCGCAGCAACATCGCCTCTGCGTGTGACATTAGCGAAAGTATCCTACTGGGTGATGTTAAGGTCGGTGAGGGCTGTGTACTGCGCCGCGTGATCGTCGATAAGGATGCGGATATTGCACCGGGTACCCAAATTGGTGTAAACCTATCGGAAGATAAGAAACACTACCATGTCTCGGAAGAGGGTATCGTTGTCATTCCAAAAGGAGCACGTATTGGCTACTAAGAATCTATCCATTCTATTTGTAGCATCGGAAGTTGAAGGGTTAATCAAAAGCGGTGGCTTGGCAGATGTTGCCAAGGCGCTGCCTGAAGCATTGCTCACATTACAGCAAGATGTTCGTATCACTCTACCCGCATACCAGAAAGTAGCGGGCATTGAACAAGCTCCAGTTTTACTGGACACACAGCTTGAATATTGGCCGCACACACCGTATCGAGTTAAACAACTCGAAATCGTGGGAGTACCTGTCTACGCGATTGATTGCGACGAGTACTTCAACCGCTCGGAAATGTACGCGGAGAACAACCAAGCGTATCAAGACAACGGTGAAAGGTTTGCTTTCTTTAGTGCCGCGTGCCTCGATATGCTACCGAAACTTGGCTTTCAACCAGATATCGTTCACGCCAATGACTGGCATACTGGGTTTGTTCCCTACTTACTGAAACACCGCTACGGAGCGGATACGTTTTTTTCATCGACGAAAAGTGTACTCTCGGTGCATAACGCCGTATTTAAAGGGGTGTTTAGCTATGATGAGTTACAGAATCTACCAGAGATGCACACACGCTACGCTGGTGATGCGGCTGTGAGTGACACCCATGTAACCATGCTAAAAGCGGGCGTTATGTGTGCGGATAAGATTAATGCCGTGAGTCCTACTTATGCACAGGAACTAAAAACTGAGTTAGGTAGCCATGGTATGGCGGCGGAATTTCAGCACAGAGCTGAGGATTTAGTCGGGATACTCAATGGTTGTGACTACTCGGCATGGAACCCTCAAACCGATCCTTCTTTGCCTGTGAACTACAAAGCAACGCGACAAAGCATGGTACGGGGGAAGAAAGCGTGTAAGAAAGAACTTCAGCAACGTGTTGGTTTAGAAGCGTGTGATGTAGCTGTATATGGCATGGTTTGTCGCCTAACGCACCAGAAAGGTATCCACTATCTAATCCCGATTCTGGATGCTTTCTTGAAGCATCAAGTTCAGGTGGTCATCGTTGGTACTGGAGACCCTGTCTTGGCGGCGCAGCTAAAAGAGATTGAAGCGTTACACAGCGATAAATTCGTCTTTGTCGAGGCCTACGATAATGACCTTGCTCATTTGGTCGAGGCGGGCTCTGACTTCTTTATCATGCCTTCTGAATTTGAACCGTGTGGGTTGAATCAAATTTATAGTATGGCTTATGGCACGTTACCCATTGTCCGTGGCGTCGGGGGATTGCGTGATAGTGTCAATGATTACGACGAAGGACCTAATACGGCGACTGGTTTTGTTTTTCAACAACCTGAGCCGAGTGAGTTATTAAACGTTCTACAGCGTTCACTCTTGCTATATGCCCAACAACCAAACGAAGTTAAACGCGTTCAATTGTATGCGATGGAACAAAACTTCTGTTGGTCTAAAGCGGCTGAAGAGTATATCAACCTGTATCGGTCGGCCCTTCACGCTTAACCTGTCTAAAGGCGTCATTTCGACGCCTTTTTCAATGATATTTACATTTTTGACCAGAGAATGACGGATAAATGGAGTTGTCGGACTTAAATCCTTCTAGGATTATGGTAATCTCCTAAGCCAAGATTTTGAACCTAAGTGGCCCTTGTCTGATATGAGCGATACCCTGTTATTCCACAAAACGTTTGCCCACCCTACTAGTGACGAGTGGGTTGTCTTTGTGCATGGTGCTGGGGGAAGTTCATCGATTTGGTTTAAACAAATCAAAGCGTACAGGGAGCATTTCAATCTATTGTTGATTGATCTTCGCGGTCATGGCAAATCGAATCAGTTGCTCAAAGAGCTGATTGCAAACCGCTATACCTTCAAAGCCGTGACCATGGATATTCTCAAGGTACTTGATCACCTAAAGATTCGTTCAGCCCATTTTGTGGGTATGTCGTTGGGTACCATTATTGTTCGTAATATCGCAGAGTTATCGACGGACAGAGTGAAGTCAATGGTGCTGGGAGGCGCTGTAACGCGTCTTAATACACGCTCTCAAGTGTTGGTCAAACTAGGTAACCTTTGTAAGCACATTGTTCCTTACATGTGGTTATACAGCCTTTTTGCCTATATCGTGATGCCTCAACGTACGCAAAAAGAATCACGTCACTTATTTATCCGTGAAGCCAAAAAGTTATGCCAAAAAGAGTTCAAGCGTTGGTTTATTCTTACTGCTGAAGTTAATCCGTTGATGCGATACTTCAAGGATCGTGAGTTACCCATCCCAACGCTATACTTGATGGGCGAGCGTGACTACATGTTCATTCAACCGGTTAAAGAGATGGTTGCCGCTCACCGTAAAAGCCAATTACTTGAAATCGCTGATTGTGGTCACGTCTGTAATGTTGAAAGGCCTGATGAATTTAACCAACACTCGATAGCCTTTATTCAGCAGCAAATCGAAGCCAAATAGAGTTAGGGCATACAGGCGCCGCACTTCCAGCACAAACCGAATTGAGCTTCGTTTTGTTCACTACACTCACTACACCGCCAGCTTACTCCTCTTTCAGCACGCTTAAAATCGGCAATGATTGCTTGTGCTTGAGCGAGTTGTTGAACATCGAATAGCCAAATATACGGTTCACTGTTCTCACCAAAAGGGAGCTCTCCCTGTAAACCGAATAAACCTTCGCCCCGCACCTCACAAAGGATTTGCTGTGATTTCAATAACTCACAAACGATATGTGCTTCAGGTGGTGTTGTCGCTGAGTAGAGACGCATTACACGTTTCCGTTTGATGCTGAAGGCGTCGATTTGAGTTTGGCCATTATCCACTTAGCGACAACAGGGAAAAGACCTAATAAGGCAAAGGAAGCCAACACACTTGGAGAAACGATACCGGATAAGTGTTCAATCTGCGCCAACTGGGTACCCGCGTTGAGGTATACCGCTGTGCCTGGCAACATACCTAACTGGCTCACCAAGTAGAATCGTAAAGTCGTAATCGGTGTTAGCCCCATCAATAGGTTGATCAAAAAGAACGGAAAAACAGGAATTAGACGTAACGAGAATAGATAAAATGATCCGTCACGTTCAACGCCTTGGTTGATTGATGACAACTTGTCACCAAACTTCGTTTGAACCCAGTCTCTAAGAAGATAGCGGCTGCTTAAAAAAGCCAGAGTTGCGCCAATGGTACTGGCAAAAGAGACAAGGACTAAGCTTGTCCAAAAACCGAATAGGGCAGCTCCCAATAGTGTGACCACAGCAGCACCCGGAACAGAAAAGGCGGTGATGGTGACATAGGCCAAGAAATAGCTAGCGGCCGCGACAACGAAGTTATCTGCGATAAATAGAGCGAGCTCGGCTTGCTGAGCTTTAGCGTTTTCCAGAGTGAGATACTGTCCAAAATTAAGGGCTAGCAATACAACAACAAGGATGAACACAACGCCCAAAATCAGTTTTTTACTCATACAACATCTCCATCAAACATCAAAGCTAGCGAAATTAAAGTGTTAATAGACTAGAAAGGGAAAGCAAGCAGTAAATTTCACAAATAAGAAAAAAGTCAGCACTAAGGCTGACTCTTTATTGATTCGATAACTTATCTGTTAGTGATGGCTAAGCTCGTTGAGCAGCTCTTGGCGTCGATTTTGAGGAATGACGGACCAGTGAGTGCCATTGATCGCACCTTCTAATGCCCAAAGTAGCTCGATGTTAACGTCAGAAGAGTGAGTAGACTGAATGGCTTTGAATGCGTTAACTGAGCCGGTTTCTTCAAGGTTTTCGACACTTTCGATACCTGCTTTATTGAGCATACGCTCAGTAGCTAATCGTAAGTTCGGTAAATCTTTGAGGCGACTTGGTTTCGCTTGCGATTGAGTTTTCTTCTCGTTGTTTGCCGCATCAAGTGCAAGCTTGGCGAGTTCTAAGGTTTTATTGGTATCTGAACTCCAGTCATGACACAAGGCGTAGTATTTCGTTACAACGGGAAATCCGCGTTTTTTATAAACGTAAGGCTCGAGTCCTTGAGATTTAAATTGTTTAGCCAGTTCTGCGTCTGCACGAACGTGAAGTTTATCGTTGACCACGAGTGCGAACATCGTGTCATCAGCAAAAATGCCAAAGCCACCAAACATTGAACGAGACTTGATGTAGCCAAGTTGCTCAAATAATCGCATTGAGTCTTTTAGTATTGGTTTATCCATGCTGTTTATTCTCGGTGTATAGTTATACGCCACCAGTTCAGGTCCGAGAGATTAGCAAAATAATGCAGGTACTTTGTAAGTAAGGCGTCATACAACCGTTAGTAATTCGTGTATGACAAGTGCATATTTACCATCGGCAACCCCGCTACCAGACATATCATGTTTAAGGCCGGAGGCTTTGCGTCCCACCCTTTCGGAGTGGTTTGCCCTGTTCGTGGCATTGTTCGAACATTTAGAGCATAAATAAAATATGCGTAGGACATCACGCCGAAATGGAATAAGTGTGATCTTGGTTCAGTAAAAAGAGGTGAATTATCCGCTTAGCCAATAATGTGCTACCGGCTAAGCGAACGATTTGAACTATTTGTTCAAATCAAGGACGGTATTTCGTTCAACAATCTCAGGGTGCATTTCAAAAATACGCTTCTCATGCTCTTTATCTTTGATCCGCTCAAGCAAGATTTCGAATGCGTTTTTACCAACACGACGTTTTGGTTGGTGGACAGTTGTTAATGGTGGAGAGAAGTACTCAGCCAGCTCAATATTGTCATAGCCGATGACTGACATATCTTCAGGAATTCGAATGCCTTTTTGCTGTAGACGGCTCATCAAACCCAATGCCATTGTGTCGTTGAAACAAAACACAGCACTTGGCTTGTTATCCATCGCTGCAATTTTGTCTGCGGCGAGTACGGCGGTATCACACTCGAAGTTGCCTTCAAGAATCCAATCTTCATTCACCGAAAGTTCTGCTTCACTCATCGCGCGTTTGAAACCACGAATACGCTCCTGACAGGCGGCTTTTTCAAAGTGACCACTTAGACAGGCAATATCTTTATGACCACGTTCGATCAGATATTTTGTTGCTAGGTAGCCGCCTTCTTCTGAGTTATCAATGATCTTGTCCGCTTGCGAGCTTTCAGGACCCCAGTCCATAACGACTTTAGGGATATCTTTATGGCGATCGAGCATTTCGCTCAGCTCTTCAGTAAGGTCTGAACACATGACTAAGATGCCGTCTACGCGCTTCTCTGCCAACATGCGGATGTAGTCGCGTTGTTTCTCGTAGATGCCACCAGTATTACACAAGATAAGCGTGTAGCCCTGACGGTAGCAGTAGCTTTCTACGCCATCAATCACTTCTGAAAAGAATAGGTTTGTTGATTGGGTGACCAACATACCGATTGTACGAGTCGTGTTACATTTCAAGCTACGCGCAACAGCACTTGGCGCATAGTTTAACTCGTTCACCGCTTCCATTACTTTTTCTTGAGTAGCTTCAGCAACAAAGCGTGTTTTATTAATTACGTGAGACACAGTGGTTGTTGAAACACCGGCTAGGCGAGCAACATCTTTAATAGTGGCCATAAGGTTTTGTCCTGTCGATGACTGCCAAGCAAATATATTCAAGTGTAGAATAAAATAGTCTGGCAGAAAGTATCAGAAACACAAAAACCGCCCTTATTTAGCGGTTTGTATTTGAATCGTTCATTTTTATCGTTTGCGGTCACGATTCTAGACCGCAAACTCTCAGAGAGCAAACAAAAAACGTCAAAGTTGTAGGTTTGAGCTCACAATGTGCGTTTTTTTACTCGCCTGCAAGATAGCTGCAATCTAGCTCTAAGAAAGCGCTAGTAAGGCTGGCGATTGCAGAGTAAAAGCCGAAGTCATCGAGTGTCTGACACTTGGCTGAAAATTTCGGAACCCAACTCAATAGGTGTTGCTGAATAAACGCTTCTTGCTCTTTTAACGCATCTTCTAAATGACGTTCTTGTTCCAACTCATTTGAGCGAATAATAAGATTGCCAAGAAAGTCGAGTTCGATTGCAAGATGGTCGGCTGGCTCGTTTAGATCTTTTTCAACTGCAACCCCATGTTTCGCCATGAGCTCTTCCATCTCTTTAGCTGGCGTGTCGTTGAGTAATCCCGATTGACCAATGTACATAGAGGCATAAGGAAGGGCAGAGTCTCTATCTGACTTTAAAAATAGATCACAGAAATCTGCGGCGAGTTCCAATTGAGCATCTTCACGATCCATCAAGCGATTGAGCGCATCAGTGACACGGTCAATTGCAGGTTTTAAAGCGGCATTTTCACCCAAACCAGTCAAAAACGCGCGGATTTCAGCGGAATGATACTGCGCGATATTTTCCTCAGTAAGCTCATTGGCAAACAGGCTTGATAGCCACCAGTAAATCTCGGCACGTTTCTCATTAAATGCTTTAATTTCTTGCATTAGGTTCAACTCCTAAAATAACTATCTACTAGTTTAACCAATAGAAATGAATAGGGATAACGGCTTGTGTGATAAGTTACCATCAATTATGAATGAATGTTAATGAGTGGGTGACTTTTGTCTTGAATCAAGAAAAAATCATCTTTCTTAGTTTTAAAGTGATAATTACTAGAAATGTTACTATTTATGAATAGAATACAATTTTAGAGCAATTCCCAATGTAAATTAAGTGGTGTAGATGAGCTATCATGTACTAGTTGTAGAAGATGACGCAGTCACGCGTAGCAAACTCGTTGGTTACTTTAAGAACGAAGGTTATAACGTGAGTGAGGCTGAAAGCGGCGAGCAGATGCGTCATACGCTACAAAACAATGCGATTGATTTGGTGATGTTAGATATTAATCTTCCTGGTGAAGATGGATTAATGCTAACGCGCGAACTTCGCAGTCAATCTGACATTGGAATTATCCTGGTAACAGGACGCACGGATAGCATCGATAAAATTGTTGGCCTAGAAATGGGCGCAGATGATTACGTCACCAAACCGTTTGAGTTACGCGAACTTTTGGTTCGAGTTAAAAACTTATTGTGGCGTATCTCTTCTGCCCGCAACGCATCTGCAACACTAGACGCAGCGCAGCAAGACGACAATGTAGTACGTTTTGGAGAATGGACATTTGATGTTCAACGACGTGCATTAAGTCGCAATGGAGAGCCAGTAAAACTCACTAAAGCTGAGTATGAATTGCTGGTTGCACTCTCTTCATACCCTAATCAGGTATTGAGCCGTGAGCGTATTCTCAACATGATTAGCCACCGTGTCGACGCACCGAACGATCGTACCATTGATGTGCTGATAAGACGTATGCGAGCGAAAATGGAATTCGATCCAAAGAACCCTCAGATCTTTGTGACGGTTCATGGCGAAGGTTATATGTTTGCAGGCGACTAGTCGCTCTAGATGAATTAAAAAAACCGAGGCATTTGCCTCGGTTTTTATTTTACAGTGATGACAGCAAGTTGCTAAACGTTGCTCTCTGAAGCCTGCAAAGCTTTCTCTTCATAGTCTGACGCCCAGTCTCGAAGCGTCTGCCAAATACGACCCAATGTCTCGTGCCAATAACGTTCAGTTTGCTCGAGGTAGACCGCTTTTGGCGCATATTTGGCCCAGAACTCGGTTACATTCTCATGCGCTAAGTAGTTAGTTGGAGCGGCATAAGGTTTTAAACCTGCTGAGTGGAACTCATTCAGTGCGCGCGTCATATGGCTTGCTGAAGTCACCACAACCAGCTTTTTGTTTGTCACAAAAGCTGCTGCTTGTCGCGCTTCTTCCCACGTATCTTTTGCTGTTTCAAGCAAAATGATGTCGGACTTAGACACACCAAGTGCGAGCGCGACTTTGGCCATCATTCGTGCATTACTCACTTCTGAACCTGCGGCGTAACCAGATAAGATCAGCTTGGCGCCTGGGTAGATGCGTAAAATTCGAATACCTTCTGTGAGGCGCATCAAACCAGAACGGCTTAACTCAGATGTTGGTGGTATTTTATCGTCGACAACGTGGCCGCTGCCCAAAACCATAACATAATCGATGGGCTCATCGACTGGGAAAAACGCCGAATATTGGCGCTCTAGTGGCATCAATAGACGAGATGAAACGGGTTGGAAGGCGATCAGGAAAATGCCAATAAAAGAGAATAGAACAACAAAGCAACCTGTCTTCTGCTTTCGAGTAAACATGATCAACATTAGCCCGAATAGGCCAATGATGAGCAGGGCCGGCAAGGGCATTAGCAAAGAAGACACAACTTTTTTCAGCTCAAACATACGAAATAGTCCGAAAAAACATCAATTGATTATATTTTAAGAGAAAGCCTCTTTATTCCTGCTTTTCTTGTGACAGAATAGCAGCACGATTAGACATGATAACTCAAGCTGCTGTGACTGAAGACCGCAATTTCGACGATATTGCCCACAAATTTGCAAAAAATATTTACGGTTCTGACAAAGGCGAGATTCGTCAAGTCATTGTTTGGGAAGATCTTCAACAGATACTTCATGCCGTAGATGGGGCGAAACAACCACTGAATGTGCTGGATGCCGGGGGCGGCTTGGCACAAATGTCACAAAAGCTTGCTAAACTCGGACATCACGTCACGTTATGTGATCTATCTTCTGAAATGCTGCAATTAGCAGAGCAGGATATTGCAAATAATGAACTGCTTGCGCAGTATCGCTTCATTCATTCGCCAGTCCAATCGATTGATCAACATCTCGACACTCAAGTAGATATCGTTTTGTTTCATGCAGTCATGGAGTGGTTGGCAGACCCGAAACCGGCATTAGAAAAAGTGCTTGAGCAGGTGAGAGCTGGTGGTATGGCTTCCATCATGTTTTATAACCACCATGGGCTGGTCTACAAGAATGTTGTATGTGGCAATATTCCCCATGTTCTTGACGGGATGCCGCATCGTAAGCGTTTTAAATTACAACCGCAAAAAGGCTTAAAACCCGAAGAGGTATATCAGTGGATAGAAGACGCTGGTTTTTCAATTTGCGGTAAATCTGGTATTCGTTGTTTTAGTGACTACATAGGCAATATGGAGTATATGGGCGACTACCAGTATGAAGATGTGTTGGCACTAGAAAGACAATTGTGCAGACAAGAGCCATACCTCTCGTTAGGCCGATACATACATGTATGGGCGAAAAAGAAAGATAAGCAGGACTAACAATGAGTGAGATGACTCTAAATGCTGCAGAGCAGCCGATCGACGAGTTGGTCGGCTGGGTAAAACAGCACGATTTCTCATTGAATCTGACCACAGAGCGCTTGGCATTTTTGATCGCTATTGCTGTGCTCAGTAACGAAAGGTTCGATGAAGAGTTAGGTGAAGGTGAACTGCATGATGCGTTTACCATAGTGACTCGATTATTCGAAGAAACAGGGGATGCATCTGCGTTCCGTGCAAACAACGCCATTAATGAGATGGTGAAACAGAGACTAATCAGCCGCTTTACCAGTGAAATTAACGACGGAGCAAGTATTTACCGTTTATCGCCTCTCGCGATCGGTATTACTGACTATTACGTTCGCCACAGAGAATTTTCTAAGCTTAAATTATCTATCCAATTATCTATGGTTGCAGATGAAATGGCGAAAGCGATTGAGTCTGCACGTCAGGGTGGCACACCTGAGCATTGGCGCAAGAATGTTTACGGAGTCTTAAAATACTCGGTGGGAGAGATTTTTGACCAAATCGACTTGAACCAACGTGTGATGGATGAGCAGCAACAGTCGGTCAAACTTCAAATTGCGGAGCTACTGAACAAAGATTGGCGAGATGCGATAAACAACTGTGAGTCGCTGCTGTCTGAAACGTCCAACACGCTTAGAGAGTTGCAAGATACGCTCCAAGCGGCGGGTGATGAACTGCAAACTCAGATTCTTGATATTCAAGAGCTGGTGTACGGTGATGATGAACTCGAATTTATTGCCGAAACACTGTTCGCACTGCAAATGAAACTTGACCGCATCACAAGCTGGGGTCAACAAGCGATTGACCTTTGGATTGGCTATGACCGTCACGTCCACAAGTTTATCCGTACCGCGATTGATATGGATAAGAACCGAGCGTTTAGTTCGCGTTTACGTCAATCGATAAAAGATTATTTCGATATGCCTTGGTATCTGACTTATGCAGATGCTGAGCGTCTAACTGACCTTCGTGATGAAGCTCTAGTACTTCGCGATGATGAAGTCACAGGCCAAGTGCCGCTAGAGGTAGAATACGAAGAGTTCCAACAGGTCAATGATGAATTGGCAGAACGCATTGGCAATATGCTCCGAGTTCATAAAGAACAGGGTACCGCCATTGATCTTGGTATCGTGCTACGCGATTACCTAGCTCAGCATCCGCAGACTCATCATTTTGATTTAGCACGAATTGTTATCGACCAAGCAGTACGCCTTGGCTATTCCGAGTCAGATTATCAGGCAATTCAGCCAGACTGGCAGGCGATAAACGATTTTGGTGCAAAGGTACAAGCAAATGTCATCGACCGATACTAATGAATACATGCCAGATAATCTGGTAAAAGCAATTTCGAACCCTCTGTTCCCAGCGCTTGATAGCATGCTGCGAGCAGGGCGTCACATTTCCAGCGAAGATCTCGATAACCACGCACTGTTGTCAGACTTCGAAGTTGAGCTGAGCTCTTTTTATCAGCGTTACAACACAGAGCTAGTTAAAGCACCTGAAGGCTTTTTCTACCTTCGTCCACGTTCAACCTCTTTGATTGGCCGCAGTGTTCTTTCCGAACTGGATATGCTGGTGGGCAAGGTGTTGTGTTTCTTATATCTAAGCCCTGAGCGCTTAGCTCATGAAGGTATCTTTACCAACCAAGAGTTGTATGAAGAGCTGCTTGCTCTTGCTGATGAATCTAAGCTAATGAAGCTTGTGACCAACCGAGCGACAGGTTCAGACTTAGACAAAGAGAAACTGTTCGAAAAAGTACGTACGTCTCTACGTCGACTACGCCGTTTAGGCATGATCATCAATATTGGTGAAACGGGCAAATTCAGTATCAGTGAATCGGTATTCCGCTTCGGGGCAGATGTACGCATCGGCGACGATATGCGTGAAGCACAACTGCGTCTTATCCGCGATGGTGAAGCGGTTGTCCATACCAAAGAACCAAGTCAGGGTAGCCTCCTTGAGCGAAATAACGATGACAATGATGATCAAGCCGAAGAGCAAATGTTAGAAGAGGGTGAAGCATGATTGAACGCGGTAAATATCAATCGCTAACCATGGTCAACTGGAACGGCTTTTTTGCGCGTACATTTGATATCGATGGTCTAGTAACAACGCTTTCTGGCGGTAACGGTGCAGGTAAGTCTACGACCATGGCGGCCTTCATCACGGCACTGATCCCAGACCAAACCTTACTTCACTTCCGTAATACCACAGAGGCGGGCAGCAATCAGTCATCTCGTGATAAAGGTCTTTACGGTAAGCTGCAAGCGGGTGCCTGTTACGCTGCGCTTGACGTGGTTAACTCACGAAATCAACGCTTACTGTTTGCCGTCAAGCTACAGCAAGTGGCTGGCCGTGATAAGAAAGTCGACATCAAGCCATTTGTTGTTCAGGGTTTACCAAGCCATGTTAAACCTACCGATATTTTAATTGAGAGCGTGTCGGCAACTCAGGCACGTGTTCGTCAGATTAACGAAGTAAAGGAAGCGGTCGGACAATTCGAGGGTGTGCAGTTTAAAGCGTTTCCTTCCATCGTTGACTACCACTCGCAAATGTTCGAGTTTGGCGTTATTCCGAAGAAACTACGTAACTCCAGTGATCGCTCTAAGTTCTACCGCTTAATCGAAGCGTCACTGTACGGCGGTATTTCAAGTGCGATTACTCGCTCACTGCGAGACTACTTGCTACCGCAAAATGGCGGCGTGAAGAAAGCGTTCCAAGATATGGAATCAGCGTTGCGTGAAAACCGTATGACGCTTGAGGCGATCAAAACCACTCAAGCCGACCGTGACCTGTTCAAACACCTGATCACTGAGTCAACCAACTACGTGGCAGCAGACTACATGCGCCATGCAAATGACCGACGCAACAAGCTAGAGCAGACTCTATCTTTACGTAGTGAGTTGTTTGGTTCACGTTCAACGCTAATCGAGCACAACAATCTACTTAACAGAGTGCAAGAAGAGCTTGAGCTGCTGGTTGAGTCTGAATCTGCTTTAGAGCAAGACTACCAAGCGGCGTCTGACCATCTGCAATTAGTGCAAAATGCTTTGCGTCAGCAAGAAAAGATTGAGCGCTACCAAGAAGATCTGGAAGAGCTCAACGAGCGTCTTGAAGAGCAGTTGATGGTGGTTGAAGAAGCGCAAGAGCG
Source organism: Vibrio sp. TRT 29B02 (assembly GCF_050113655.1). Taxonomy (NCBI): domain Bacteria; kingdom Pseudomonadati; phylum Pseudomonadota; class Gammaproteobacteria; order Vibrionales; family Vibrionaceae; genus Vibrio; species Vibrio sp. TRT 29B02. Next base: position 101,656 of record NZ_JBNJOJ010000008.1, on the reverse strand, counting down.
TGTCGCGATGGCCGAAGAGCAAGCGTCTGTTTCTGAAGAAGAAGTGGATAGCTTGAAGAGTCAGTTAGCCGACTACCAGCAAGCGCTGGACATTCAGCAAACCCGTGCGCTGCAATATCAGCAAGCGGTTGAGGCGCTAGATAAAGCAAAACAACTATTGGGTAACGAAGGCTTAACTGCTGAATCGGCGCAAGTGCTTGTTTCTGAGTTGAAAGCGCAAGAAGCCCAAAGTACGACAGAGTTGCTCGCAACTAAGCATAAATTGGATATCTCATCAGCTGCTGCTGAACAGTTTGAATCCGCTCTCAAGCTGGTTGCAAGTATTGTCGGACATGTAGAGCGTAAAGAGGCTTCAACAGCCGCGAAAGCCGCGATTGAACAGAGTCGTGAAGCACAGCGCATCGCTCAAAATGAACAGCAATGGCGAGCACAGCATCGTGATGTGGAACGTCGTTTACATAAGCAACGCCAAACTCAGGAGTTGGTCGCTGAATATCAAAAACAGCATCAAGTTGAACTGACCGATGAAGCGACGTTTGAGATCGAGCGTGAACGTCACGCTCAACAGATCGAATCTTTAGAGATATCTCAAGAAGAGTTGCGTGAGCAACGCAGTGAGCAGCGCCGTCTAGAGCAAGATGCATCCGCTGAAATTAACAAGCATGAAGCCATTGCTCCAACTTGGATTGCTGCGAATGATGCCCTCGAATCACTTCAAGAGCAAAGCGGTGTAGAACTGTATGACAGTCAGGCTGTCATGAGCCATATGCAAGTCGTTCTAGAGCAAGAAAAACAACAGTCTATCGCCAAAGATAAACTGGCTGAACGTCGTAGCAAGCTTGAAGATGAAATTGAACGACTCGCGTCTCCTGGTGGTTCTAACGATCCGCGCCTGAAAGGCTTAGCCGATACCCTAGGTGGGGTTCTGCTGTCCGAGATTTATGACGATATCACCATTGACGATGCGCCGTATTTCAGTGCGATGTACGGCCCAGCTCGCCATGCGATTGTTGTATCAGACTTGTCTGGTATCGAAGAGAAGCTGGTTGAATTAGATGACTGCCCTGAAGACCTCTATATCATTGAAGGTGACATCGATGCATTTGATGACAGCTCATTTGATGCAGAAGAGCTTGAAGGTGCGGTATGCGTGAGAATGAATAATCGTCAGATGCGTTATTCGCGTTTGCCAGAAATTCCTTTGTTCGGTCGTGCCGCTCGTGAGCAACGTTTGGAACTGCTGCGCAATGAGCGCGAAGAGGTCGTAGAACAGCATGCTAAAGCGGCATTTGATTCGCAAAAACTCCAACGTCTGTACCAAGCATTCAACAACTTTGTGGCTAAACACATTCAGGTTGCGTTTGAACCAGACCCAGAGCAAGCATTGATCGTAGTACGTGAAAAACGCGGCCAATTAACACGAGCTTTGGCAGATCTAGATGCCAAAGAGCAGCAGCAACGTAGTCAGTTATTGGCAAGCAAGCAAGCGATATCCGCTCTGGATAAGATTGCGCCCAATATGGCTCTTATTGAGGATCAGGCACTACTTGCTCAGTTTGAAGAACTGGAGCAAAACATTGCCCAACTGACAGACGCCAAAGCGTATATTGCTCGTCATGGTAAGGCGATTGCTGAGTTAGAAAAAATTGCTTCAGCGCTGGAAGCTGACCCTGAGCAGTTTGATGCTTTGGAAGCGGAATACCACGCGGCTGACCAAAAACTTCAACAGCTGAAAACCCAGATTTTTGCTGTGGCAGATTTGGTTGAGCGTCGTCATTACTTCGCTTACTCAGACTCAGTCGATTTGTTGAATCAAAGTAGCGAATTGAGCGAGCAGCTCAAATCGAAACTGGTCGAAGCGGAACGTATGCGCACGCGTTCACGCGAGGAGTTTAAACAGGCTCAAGGCCAGATGAACCAATACAACCAGGTGCTAGCCTCACTCAAGAGTTCGCATCAGGCGAAGCTTGAGACGGTTCAAGAGTTCAAACAAGAGTTACAAGAATACGGTGTCACGGCTGACGAGGGTGCTGCTGAACGCGCTATGCGTCGTCGCGATGAACTGCAAGAGCGTTTGCATACTTCACGTTCTCGTAAGAGTGAATACGAGCGCACTATCACTGCGACAGAACTTGAAATGAAAGCGCTGGCAAAACGTCTCAAGAAAGTACAGAAAGATTACGTTGATCTGCGTACATTTGTCGTTGCAGCGAAAGCAGGTTGGTGTTCAGTACTTCGCCTAGCACGTGAGAATGATGTGGAACGTCGCCTTCACAAGCGTGAACTGGCTTACATGTCCGCGGATGAACTGCGTTCTATGTCGGATAAATCGTTGGGCGCATTGCGTCTTGCGGTCGCCGACAATGATGATCTGCGTGATGCGCTGCGTCTTTCTGAAGACAATGCACGTCCAGAACGCAAAGTCTTGTTTTATATTGCCGTATACCAGCATCTTCGTGAGCGTATTCGTCAGGACATTATTCATACTGATGATCCTGTTGAAGCTATCGAAGAGATGGAAGTGGAACTTGCGCGTCTAACCGAAGAACTGACACAACGTGAAAACCGTTTGGCAATCAGCTCGGATTCTGTTGCGAGCATCATTAAGAAGACGATTCAGCGTGAGCAAAACCGTATTCGTATGCTTAACCAAGGTCTGTCCAACATCTCATTTGGTCAGGTCAAGGGCGTCCGACTCAACGTTAAGATCCGTGAAAGCCATGAAATATTGCTTAATGGCTTGTCTACAGGACAAGAACAGCACAAAGATCTCTTCGAATCCACGCGTTACACGTTCTCTGAAGCGATGGCGAAGTTGTTCCAACGTGTTAATCCACATATCGACATGGGACAGCGTTCTCCTCAGGTTCTGGGTGAAGAGTTACTGGACTACCGTAACTATCTGGAATTAAGTGTGGAAGTTAACCGTGGTGCAGATGGCTGGCTTCAAGCCGAGTCAGGGGCACTATCGACAGGTGAAGCAATTGGTACCGGTCAATCGATTCTATTGATGGTTGTACAGAGTTGGGAAGAAGAGTCTCGACGTCTACGTAGCAAGGACATTGTACCTTGTCGTCTATTGTTCCTTGATGAAGCAGCACGTCTTGATGCTAAGTCTATCTCAACTCTGTTCGAGTTGTGTGACCGTCTCGACATGCAGTTACTTATCGCTGCACCAGAGAATATCAGCCCAGAGAAAGGGACGACTTACAAACTGGTGCGTAAGGTATTTAAAGACCACGAGCATGTTCATGTCGTTGGCTTACGTGGCTTTGGACAAACCAAGAAAGCCAAGAGTGAAGCCCAGCAACTGGTCGAAGAGTTATAAGAGACAAAAAAGCCCGCGAAAGCGGGCTTTTTTTGTCGTTAAAACAGAGCTATCTAGGTATTTCTTTGGCGAAGATACCGAACTGACGCGCGGCATAAGCGACGCGTTCGGCTGGCTTCGGATACTCAGCGGGTGAACCAAGACTCTCGATATGATGAAGGCGAGGCAATAAGCCAGCGCCGTTAGCGATTTGAATAGCAAGTCCAGGACGAGCATTCAGTTCTAGCACCATTGGACCTTCCTCTTTATCAAGTACCATGTCGGTACCCATATAGCCGAGCCCAGTCATTTCCCATGCACTTGAAGCAAGGATCAGTAGCCGTTCCCAATGAGGTACTTGAAGGGTCGCTAACTCCATGCCGGTGTCTGGATGGTGGGTAACAGGTTGGTCAAACTGTACAGCTCGGACAGCACGGCCTGTCGCGATATCAATGCCCACACCAACGGCACCTTGGTGCAAGTTTGCTTTACCGTCAGAGGCGGCAGTAGAGCAGCGCATCATCGCCATTACCGGATAACCTTTGAAGACGATGATGCGCACATCAGGTACGCCTTCGTAGCTGAAACCTTCGAAACAGTCATCAAACTTAATCAAATTCTCCACAACAGCAACATCGTTTTTGCCGCCTAAGGAGAAGAGCCCCGCCAATGCGTTACTGATATGACGCTCTACATCTTCTTGATTAATGGTGGAACCCGAAGGTTTGGTGTAAACACCATCTTTATGTGACGTGATAACCAAAATACCTTTACCACCACTACCTTGGGCTGGTTTGATCACAAAGCCAGGCCAGTTCTTGACCATTTCATGAATGGTTTTAACTTCAGCCTGATTGCGAATCACACCAATCAGTTTTGGTACCGTAGCGCCGGCCGCTTCAGCAATGATTTTGGTTTTGAGCTTGTCGTCAACCAGCGGATACTTTGAACGGTCATTGTATCGGCCAATGTAGCTGTGGTTGCGCTTGTTCATGCCCATAATGCCTTTGTGGCGGAGCTTGAACGGCGATGTATATTTCGAAAACATCACTTACTCCTCCGCTAGCGGTTTAAAGCGACGGAGTTCAGTTAAGCGGTAACCTGTGTAAGTACCTAGCAGCAAGATAGCCGCTAACACGATCAACTGTAGACCGATAAAGTTAAAGGTCAGGTGCTGAATGAATGGGTTCGTCATCGCGAGATAAACCAGCACAGCAGTGAGCAGTGAGCCACCGCCTTGCAGCACGACTTCCTTCGCGCCTTCTTCTTCCCAGAGAATGGACATACGTTCAATCGTCCAAGATAGAATAATCATAGGGAAGAAAGTAATCGATAAGCCTTCGGTTAAGCCAATCTTAAATGCGACAACGGTAAACACAGAGATGATCATAATTACCGTGATGATCACCGCCGATATCCTCGCGACTAACAGTAAGTTGAGCTTCGATAGATAACTTCGAATGATAAGGCCCGTACCGACGATCAGCAAGAAGCCAACAATACCCGTAACGAGTTGAGTCTGAACAAAGGCGACGGCAATCAACACCGGCATAAATGTACCTGAGGTTTTCAGACCGATAATCACACGTAAGAACACAACGATCAGAGCGCCAATCGGGATCAGCATAATGGTTTTAAACATCGCTTGTTCTTCAAGAGGCAAGCTGTGAATCGAGAAGTTTAATAGACCATCTGCGAGTACTTTATCTTTGGTTGCTTGTGATGGCGTAATATCCTGCGCGATCATAGAGAAGTGAACCTGACTGTTTTGACCGCCCACTAAATCAAGTAGTGACACATTAGATTCATCCCAGACCAGAATGTTGTCAGAAATGGCAGGGTTAGCGTTGTTTGGATTAAACAGAACCCATTGATTTCCGTTCCATACCTGATTCATGTTCTGGATAGTTTGTCGACGACGGCCATCTTCAAGCTCGATAACGCCAACGACTTTACTTGGTACTTTGGCGTAAGCGAGGATTTTTGCCACTGCGTCTACTTTGCTCATGCGGTTCAGCAGTAGTGAAGCATTTTGGCTCTCTGAATCGTTGATTGATTTGATCAACTCGCGAGTGAAGGTAATGTCGTCAGCAGAGCGTTGATTCGCACGTTCAATCAACGCAAGAACGGCAGCCTCTGCGGGGCCATCAAAGGTCGGTTGAGTCATTTCGTTGGTGGGTGGCGTTGATTCGACCTTAGCTTGGGGATCAACCAAGAACTGAGCTTTATAGTAGATGGTTTGTGGTCCTGTGGCCTGACGTACTGACCACTCGGCGCGGCGTCCGGATTCAGTTTCTACGTATGAAAGACCGTAACCAGGAGAAGAAGATGATTCATCAATTAAGGTGAAGCCTGTCTGAGTATGAGGTGCAGCTAATGAGGCTTTGACAGGCTTGGATTGACCACTAAATTCAATGCGAGCCTCGATGTCCCAGACCTGACGTGCTTCGCCTGGTGTCCAAGGAACGCCATAATTCTGGTGGCGGAAGATGCTCAATGCAATACCAGCAACAATTAATAGGGCAACTGATATATAAAAAGGGATTTTTGAAGTCATAAGCTTACGCTACCTTGTTATTTTTCTTGGTTTTCCGTATGGATGTATTTTTTACTTACATCAACGACAGCTATATCACGGATGAATTCGCGTCCTAGTAGTACAGGATGACTCATCTGAGAACGATCCGCCAAGGTAAATTGCGCTTTTTCATGGATTTTTCCGAGTTTAACCCACAATTCAATCACCGCTCGTCTTTCGACTTCTTCATTGGTTGATTGGCGAATTTTTACGAAACGAAGAATAGGCGCTTCGATCCAGTTAGATTCATCAAGCGTTTTCTCTCCATCTGAAAGATGGAAGCGCACCCAATTCTTACCATTGCGCTCGAACTCTTCAATATCGATAGCGTTGAGTGATGATGTCGCAGCTCCGGTATCAACACGCGCGTCAAAAGATTGCTTGATTGAATCAATGGTGACTTTTTCTACTTCGCCGAGCACGATGCCATGAGTCGGTGTTGGTTGGGCAGGAGCTGGGGTAGTGAGGACGACTGGCGCCGCAGTTTTACGGACTTCATTCATCGCTTCAGTTCTGAAATCGGACAACTGCTGTTCAAGTAAGTTGACCTGATCCTCAAGACTCTCGATGTAATCAGACTGGTTGCTCAATTGCAAAGCTAGGTTTTCGTATTGAGTGGTGAGATTTGTTTCTGAAGCCTGAATGGCTGCAAGTGTTTCTTGGTGGAGCTGTTCGCTGTTTGTCAGCGTACAACCAGAGACTAGCATTATGGCCATTAAAGGGGTCAATCTTGTCAACATTGAGAAACCTGAACGTAAATAGAATTATTAATTAAATAAGAAGTTTAGCGTATATATTTTATCGCAAACAAGCAGCAATTGGATTGATGCTCTCAAAATTTGAGGAAGGGATGATCATACGCAAAAAATAAGGATGCTGAGCATCCTTATTATTGTATTGGCTATTGGATACGAGAGAAACGTTTTCAAGTCGAACTTGGGTTAACTCTCTGTCAATATTTATGGTTTTTTAGCAACCAGAATCGCGCGTCTTGGTGCTGGGTGACCTTCGACGGTTTTCGATGGGTCATTCGGGTCTAAGTAATCAGGCAGAGAGTTGTGAGTCATCCACTCCGTGGTACGTTGCTCTCCAACGCTTGTGACATTTTCATCGACAATACGCACATCGACAAAGCCCACTTGTTCCAACCAAACCTTGAGTGCTTTTGCTGACGGGAAGAAATAGACGTTACGCATCTGAGCGTAGCGATCAACAGGAACAAGTACAGAAGTCTCATCACCCTCGATAACCAATGTCTCTAACACCAGTTCGCCACCAGAAACCAGTTGGTCTTTCAATTGGATAAGATGATCCAGTGGAGAGCGGCGATGATAGAGCACACCCATGCTAAACACAGTGTCAAACGCTTCCAGTTTAGGAAGTTGTTCTATACCTAGAGGTAGCAGATGCGCACGCTGATCGTCACCCATCAGTTTACGTATCGCTTCAAACTGAATCAGAAATAGGTGAGAAGGGTCGATACCGACAGTGAGCCGAGCACCTTCACCCAGCATGCGCCACATGTGGTAACCGTTACCACAACCGACATCAAGCACACTTCTGTTTTTCAGTGGTGAAATGTGTGGCAGAACGCGATCCCATTTCCAGTCACTGCGCCACTCGGTGTCAATATGAATGCCGTGAACATGGTACGGGCCTTTACGCCACGGATGGAATGTGCGCAACAGGCTTTCAAGCTTGTTCAACTCGCCTTGATGAAAAGGCGTGTCATTGGCAAGAGTGACAGAGTTTTTTAGATCGACTTGGTCAGGCGAGCCTTGTGGGATCTTGTTCAATGCTTTGACCCAGCGACCAAAGTCACCATGTTCCGCATTTTGCCAGTCGGTTAGCTGCTGAGGGAGTACGTTTAACCAAGGTTGAAGGCGTGTATCTTGAGCAATCAACTGGTAGAAATTAGCAAAATTAAACATAGTCTTATCACTGATATTAAATTAAAAATTTGACACAAAATGAGTGAGTCGAAAAATTCTCGCTATTTAATCGCGAACATAGAGCCAAAGTTAAAGCATTGGAACCAGACATCGTAGCTAGTGAAGCCAATCGCTTTAAAACGCGCTTTGTGCTCTTGCTTAGAGTCAGGACGCATTACGTTTTCGATGGCACTTCTCTTTTGGCTGATCTCAAGTTCGCTGTAGCCATTGGCTCGTTTAAAGTCATGGTGGAGATCAATCAGAAGCTCATTGGACACTTGGTCTTCAAACACGTACTTCTCAGACAGAATTAAAATCCCACCTGGACGTAAACCAGCGTAGATCTTTTCAAGTAAGGCATATCTGTCTTCAGGAGACAAAAATTGCAGGGTAAAGTTAAGTACCACAACAGAGGCATTTTCAATTTCAATATTGCGGATGTCCGCTTCAACGACTTCCACTGGCGTGTCACTTCGATACGCGTTTACGTGTAGCTTACAGCGTTCTACCATCGCAGATGAGTTATCTACGGCGATGATTTTACAGCCTTCTTGATTGATGTGACGGCGCATCGAGAGCGTTGCAGCACCGAGTGAACAACCTAGGTCGTAGATGGTTGAATGCGGCTTGACGAAGCGTTCCGCCAGCATACCAATCGCTGAGATGATATTGCTGTAGCCAGGTACTGAGCGTTGAATCATGTCTGGGAACACTTCGGCGACACGTTCATCAAAGGTGAAATCCCCAATTTTATCGATTGGAGCCGAAAAAATAGTATCCGGATTGCTCTTAGGGTTCATACTCAGTTCTCACTAGATGTCGGCTTGGTCGCCAACATGGTCTACAGCTATTAAAAAGGCGCGTATTTTATGAGAAATAAACGCCTGTGTCATGTTTTGTGGTGATTCTCTTTAGAACATCTGAAGCTGTGATACGCCATCGTCTGCTGGAAATGGTGATAAGTCAGGCAAAAGGGTCTGTTGCTGCAAACTCTTATACAAGGTTGCAGCCAGCTCCGGAGCGATAAGGTTATCCGACGTGTGAATAAACAAATATGGCTGTTTTCCCTGCGCTATCCATTGAGGCAGTTTAGCTAACCATGGCTGAAAAAAGGCGAGATTCTTCTCTTCTTGTGGGTGGCCAATAAAACGCACCATCGGCCGACTTGCCGTGGCGATGGCATGGACAGGCACTTTGGGTTTTTTCTGTTGGGCGTCAAGCAAGGACTCGTAGTGGGGGTGTGTTGGCTCAAGTGGTTCAGAGAACACAGGGCGGCTGTCCATGATTATGCGATCGTAATTGTTTTCGATCAGCCACTGATTCAAGGCAATTTCCGCTTCGCCTTTAGCAAAAAAAGCCGGATGGCGCACTTCAACACCGATAGGAAAGTTGGGTGGAAATAGGGCACAAAATTTCTTCAATATATCGAGATGCTCGGGTGAAAACGCAGCGGGAAGCTGGATCGTCCATTGACCAATCCGATCATGCAGCGGTTGCATGATGTGCATGAACTCTTTCAACTGACTTTGGCTGCCTCGCAGCATTTGTTGATGGGTAATAGCTTGGGGTAGCTTGAAGGTGAAACGAAACTCGTCGTGAGTGGCTGCTTTCCAATTATTGACAGTGCTTAATGTCGGGGTTGCATAGAAGGTGGTATTCCCCTCCACGGTATGAAAGACGCGCGCATATTTTTCTAGCCTTTCAGAGGGTTTAGTCCCTTTTCCATAAACGCTTTGCTGCCAATTGTTGTGAGACCACATGGTCAGCCCGAGTCTGACGGGTAAACGGTCCATATTTTGTACTTAACACCCATGATTTGATTAGAAGAATAGAGCTTTGCCGAACCACCCATTATGGGGCTATAATCAGCGCCAATTATCTTACATTGATGCTGTTTTACGCCTTTATTGCTTTAAAAAGCATCAATAGATGATAAATCGCAATAAATTGTATGCTGGGTAGTCGATCTCGACCAACTTTCAGCGTATAAATGGAACTTTGCTCTATCGGTAAAGTTAACACCGATAGATAGTAATCAACAAATTTAAAGAGATTGGGAAATTCATTATGCGTACCCATTACTGTGGTCACCTGAACAAGTCCCTTGCAGGACAAACTGTAGAACTTTGCGGCTGGGTTAACCGTCGTCGTGATCTAGGCGGTCTTATTTTCATTGATATGCGAGATCGTGAAGGCGTAGTTCAGGTTGTTGTCGATCCAGATATGGCAGACGCGTATGAAATCGCAAACACTCTACGTAATGAGTTCTGTATCAAATTAACTGGTGAAGTACGAGTACGCCCTGAAAGCCAAGTGAACAAAGACATGGCTACGGGTGAAGTGGAAATTATCGCCAAAGGTCTAGAAATCATTAACCGCAGTGATGTTCTACCACTGGACTTCAATCAGAAGAACTCTGAAGAGCAACGCTTAAAATACCGTTACCTGGATCTTCGCCGTCCAGAAATGAGTGACCGCATCAAACTACGCGCAAAAGCGTCAAGCTTTGTCCGTCGTTTCCTAGATGACAACGGTTTCTTAGATATCGAAACGCCAGTTCTGACAAAAGCGACCCCTGAAGGCGCTCGTGACTACTTGGTACCAAGCCGAGTTCATAAAGGTAGCTTCTACGCGTTACCACAGTCTCCACAGCTATTTAAACAGCTGCTAATGATGTCGGGCTTTGACCGTTACTACCAAATCGTTAAGTGTTTCCGTGATGAAGACTTGCGTGCAGACCGTCAGCCTGAATTCACTCAGATCGATATTGAAACGTCATTTATGTCGGCTGATGAAGTTCGCGCGACAACTGAGAAAATGATCCGTGAAATGTGGCAAGAGCTGCTTAACGTTGATCTCGGTGAATTCCCAGTAATGCCGTTTAGCGAAGCTATCCGTCGTTTTGGTTCTGATAAGCCAGATCTACGTAACCCACTAGAGCTTGTAGACATCGCTGACCTAGTGAAAGACGTTGAGTTCAAAGTATTCTCAGCGCCTGCTAACGACGAAAAAGGCCGCGTTGCTGTTATTCGTGTACCAGGTGGTGCGTCACTAACACGTAAGCAAATTGATGCTTACGGCGAGTTCGTTGGTATCTACGGTGCGAAAGGTCTAGCTTGGATGAAGGTTAACGACCGTGCAGCAGGCATTGAGGGTATTCAGTCTCCAGTTGCTAAGTTCCTAAGCGAAGAGGTGATCAACGGCATTCTAGATCGTACGCAAGCTGAAACTGGCGATATCATCCTGTTTGGCGCAGACAAAGCAAACATCGTTGCTGAAGCAATGGGTGCTCTACGTCTGAAACTAGGTAAAGATCTAGAGCTAACCAATGAATCTGCATGGGCGCCGCTATGGGTTGTTGATTTCCCAATGTTTGAAGAAGACGACGAAGGCAACTTGCATGCAATGCACCACCCATTCACATCACCTCTAGGTGTTAACGCGGAAGAGCTAAAAGCGAACCCAGCAGCTGCGAACTCTAACGCATACGACATGGTGCTAAATGGCTATGAAGTGGGCGGTGGTTCAGTACGTATCCACAACGCAGAAATGCAAGCAGCAGTATTTGACATTCTAGGTATCGATGCACAAGAGCAACAGCTTAAGTTTGGCTTCCTATTAGACGCACTTAAGTTCGGTACGCCTCCACACGCAGGTTTAGCCTTCGGTCTTGACCGTCTAGTTATGCTGTTATGCGGTACTGAGAACATCCGTGATGTTATTGCGTTTCCGAAAACAACAGCGGCTTCATGTCTACTGACCGATGCTCCAAGCCTAGCGAATCCGGCGGCGCTTGAAGAGTTGGCTATCGCTGTCACAGCAGCAAAAGAAAAAGACGCGGAATAATTTTCGAGTCACATCAATCTATTTGCAGCCGCTTGGAAACAAGCGGCTTTTTTACATTCAAAGCATGAATATTACGCGTCTTTGTGTTAAAAATACGTAACACTTTTGGGTAATAGATACAGATATGAACGATCACCTGATTCAATGCGACGCAACCTACCAACTTAGGCGCAAAGTCTTAGTTGGTATGTGTGTTGTTTTAGGCGGGACATCATTGTTATTCGGCTTAACCAATGTTTTCTATTTTGGAAAAAACGCGACGTTGTTGGGTATCATAGAGCTTGTTTATTTTGTCGTCTCTTTTACCATGCTTCAGTATGTAAGAAAATCGACTCAGCCGAATTGGTTTCTTGGATTCCATTGTGTTGTTCTAACCTTTTTAATCAGTTATGGAACATACGTTAGCCGAACAGAGAGCACGGTTTATTTGTGGGCGGTGGTGTTGCCAACCGTATTCTATCTCGCGTTAGGGATCAGGATTGGATTTATTTGGAGTCTTATTTTTCTCTGCTTAGAGGTCACAGTTCTCTATTATTCGCTCGGTGAGCAGTTGATGACTTATTTTGCGACATATTTGAATCTCGTCATGGCATACATATTTGTCTGGGCGATTTCTCACGTCTATGAAGATAGTCGCGTGCGAGGGGTTGAACAACTTAATTCTTTGGCACATCAAGATGCGCTAACGGGTGCACAAAACCGTTTAGCTTTAGTCACGACGTTCAAACAAAAACCACTATCGCTCAATGGCTGTTATCTGTTTGCATTAGATTTGGATGATTTCAAGGCGATCAATGACAACTATGGTCATGCTGGTGGAGATGAGGTGTTAAAAGAGGTCGTCAGGCGTTTAGATAAAGTCGTCACTCGCCAACAAATTTATCGAATGGGAGGCGAGGAGTTTGTCGTCCTTCTCGAACCCAAACGAGTGGCCGACGTTGGATTGCCTCAATTGATTGAGCAGTTACAAAGCAGTGTCATGGAAAGTCCAATAATTTTCGACTCACGGAACATTCATGTCACTTTCAGTGCGGGAGTTGAGCAATTCACCCTTAATGAAGGTCTAGACAAGACGTTGTCTAAAGCAGACAACGGCCTGTACTTAGCCAAAAAAGCAGGAAAGAAGTGCTCCTTTTTTCAAGGAAAAGCGGTCGCTTAACTCGATTGCTGCTGTGCAATTAGAGCGTTATTTCTTTCCATTCCCCAGGTTGTAAATCACCCAGCGTGATCTCTCCGATAGAGTGACGGATTAATCGTAAAGTTGGAAAACCTATGTTGGCTGTCATGCGACGAACTTGACGATTGCGGCCTTCAACAATGGTGATTGCTAGCCAAGTTGTTGGAATATTTGCGCGGAAGCGAACGGGTGGGGTGCGTGGCCACACGTTCGGTTCAGGCATAATCTCAACGCCAGCAGGCAGTGTCATTCCATCTTTCAGTTCAACCCCTTTACGCAGCTTGTCCAAATCATCTTCGGAAGGTGCGCCATCGACTTGTACCCAATAGGTCTTAGGTGATTTAGAGCTAGGCTGAGTAAGTTTGGCTTGTAGAATGCCATCGTTCGTCAATAGCAGTAAACCTTCGCTGTCTCGATCGAGTCTGCCTGCGGCATAAACACCTTTCACAGGAATAAAGTCTGCCAAAGTCTTTCGTCCGTCACCATCCGTAAACTGGCTTAAAGTGTCAAACGGTTTATTAAACACGATGACCTTTCGATCTTGCAGCGAGATTTTTGGCTTATTTGACGGAGAGGCTTTACGAGCATTGGAAGAAGGTTTGTTGGTTCCACCATTTGAGTTTTTGTGTTTAAAACCAGAGCGTTGCTTTCTCGATGTCGCAGAGGATGAGTCACGGCGAGTGCGTGATGACATGTTAACTACCTTGCAAAAATGTAAATAAAGTGTGTTGTAAAGTTTCTTCAGCGGCTTAGATGAGCTATCATTTGCGCGCCCGAAAACAGGATTGTTGAACAAGATAATAGACTATTATCATGTTTTTGTTTAATTATAACTAACCGCACTCAAGTCACTCGCTGTGAAGCGACCAAAACAAAAAGAGACGGACAAAACGCGACAAGTGAGGGGATGAATAATCAACTTGTTGCCGGCCATTTACACAAAGCTACTCATCCGATGGCTTTGCTAGAACAAATAGGGAAATTTCATGCCTACAGAAAAACCTACAATTATTTACACCATTACTGATGAAGCACCTGCGCTAGCGACATATTCACTTCTTCCAATTATTCAGTCGTTTACTGCTTCTTCAGGTATCAACGTTGATACACGTGATATCTCTCTAGCTGGGCGTATTATTGCTAACTTCCCAGAGCACTTAACTGAAGAACAACGCATTGGTGATGCGCTGACTGAACTTGGTGAGTTGGCTAAAACACCAGAAGCAAACATCATTAAACTACCTAATATCTCAGCTTCTATCCCTCAGTTGAAAGCCGCGATTAAAGAGCTTCAAGAAAAAGGTTACAACCTACCTAACTACCCTGAAGAACCAAGTACGTACGAAGAAGAAGCGATCAAAGCAACGTACGACAAAATTAAAGGTAGTGCGGTAAACCCAGTTTTGCGCGAAGGTAACTCTGACCGTCGTGCTCCTCTATCTGTAAAGAACTATGCGAAGAAGAACCCACATTCAATGGGTGCATGGTCTAAAGACTCGAAGTCACACGTTTCTAGCATGGCAGACAACGACTTTTTCGGTAGTGAAAAATCTCATACCGTTTCAGGTGAGACAAAAGTTGCCATTGAGTTTGTTGATGCAGCGGGTTCAGTAAAACAGCTTAAAGCACCTTTTGCTCTGCAAGATAAAGAGATTATCGATTGCTCAGTAATGAACAAGAAAGCCCTAGTGGAGTTCTTTGAAGCGCAAATCGAAGAAGCAAAACAGCAAGACGTATTATTGTCTCTGCACATGAAAGCGACAATGATGAAAGTCTCTGACCCAGTGATTTTTGGTCATGCTGTTAAAGTGTACTACAAAGACGTATTTGCGAAATACGGCGACCTATTCGATAAGCTTAGCGTTGACGTAAACAACGGTCTGGGTGATGTGTACGCTAAGATTCAAGCGCTTCCTGCGGCACAGAAAGAAGAGATTGAAGCGGCTCTAGAGGCTGTTTACGAAACTCAACCGCCTTTGGCGATGGTTGACTCAGATCGCGGCATCACAAACCTACATGTTCCAAGTGACATCATTGTCGATGCTTCTATGCCAGCAATGTTGCGTTCGTCGGGTCAAATGTGGGGACCAGACGGCAAGCAGAAAGACACTAAAGCGATGATCCCAGATCGTTGCTATGCAGGCATCTATCAGGCTGTGATTGATTTCTGTAAAGAGAACGGTGCATTCGATCCAACGACAATGGGCAGCGTACCAAACGTTGGTCTAATGGCTCAGAAAGCCGAAGAGTACGGTTCTCATGATAAGACCTTTATCCTAGATGCAGCGGGCACAGTGCGCATCGTTGATGCATCCGGTGCAGTGCTACTGGAGCAATCAGTAGAAGAAGGCGATATCTTCCGTATGTGTCAGGTTAAAGACGCACCAATCCAAGATTGGGTCAAGCTTGCAGTCACTCGTGCACGTGCAACGGGTGCGCCAGCGGTCTTCTGGCTAGATGAAAACCGCGCTCATGACGCTCAGCTGATTGAGAAAGTAAACCAGTACTTGCCTCAACACGATATTGAAGGTCTAGAGATCAAGATCCTTGCTCCATTAGAAGCTTGTCAGTTCTCTTTAGAGCGTATCAAGCAAGGTCTAGATACGATCTCAGTAACGGGTAACGTTCTTCGTGACTACCTAACTGACTTGTTCCCGATTCTTGAGCTTGGTACATCAGCGAAGATGCTATCCATCGTTCCTCTCATGAACGGTGGCGGTCTATTTGAAACGGGCGCGGGTGGTTCTGCTCCTAAGCACGTTCAGCAGGTAGAGAAAGAAAACCACTTACGTTGGGATTCACTAGGCGAGTTCCTCGCTCTTGCCGCTTCTCTTGAGCATCTAAGCACAGTAACAGGCAATGCTAAGGCGCAAGTACTGGCAGACGCTCTGGACAAAGCAACAGGTGACTTCCTAGATAACAACAAGTCTCCTTCGCGTCGAGTAGGTGAGTTGGACAACCGTGGTAGCCATTACTACCTAGCAACATACTGGGCACAGGCACTCGCGTCACAATCTGACGATGCTGAACTTGCTGCTGAATTTGCGCCAATCGCTCAAGCACTAGCGGCGCAAGAAGAGAAGATTGTTGCAGAATTGAATGATGCACAAGGTGTCGCTGGTGACCTAGGTGGCTACTATGCACCTGTGTTTGAAAAAGCGTCAGCTTTGATGCGCCCAAGCGAAACACTTAACGCAATCATCAACGGCTAAGTCAGACATTCGATACAACAAAACCCGCTGAAAAGCGGGTTTTTTCATGTTTAAAACGATTAAGTTGGCAGCGATTTTATTTTGCTGGTTGAGCTTCAACCGGAACTACACAGCTTGCGTGATAGCCTTTAGGTCCTTCTTCCACTTCAAAATTCACTTGTTGGCCAGCTTTCAGAGTACGATAACCATCCATTTTAATGGTTGAATAATGTGCAAACACATCTCCATCCTCTCCCTCTGGACAGATAAAACCAAATCCTTTGGCGTTGTTAAACCATTTTACTGTACCTGTAGCCATGCTATACATCCCTCATGCATTTTGTTACTGATGTTGTTTGAATATTTACATTGATTCCTTGTAAACAGAAAGTGAATTTCCATTCAGCCGCTGCCAAATTTTCAGTCACTATTTGACCAATGTAGCCAATGATTGAGCACAGTCAATAGGAAAAAGGTATTACAGTCTACATATTTACAAACAAATCACTTTTGAGATTTACATTTTTGCAACGATTTGGCTTGATAAATATCGATAATCTATAAGTCGCTGTTATTGTTTTTGGTTTCTTTTTAATCAATTAGATACATCTCTTACGCCGATAGAAATCTTTTATTTGCAGCGACGCAATTGCTGCATTAGTCTCTAAGTAAGAACAAAATTTAATTGCAGCGTTTTGTTCGGAATAGTAAGAACTAAATTCAAAACTTCTGCTCTGTGAAGTGGTAAAATTAAAACAGTCAAACATCAACGTCTAATAGTCATGAGCAAACATTTTGAATGGGTTACTCCAGATTCAGATCTGCTGGAGTTAGAGAAAACAAAAGTTAAGCCACCGTCCATGTATAACGTTGTCCTAAACAACGATGACTACACACCAATGGACTTTGTGATTGAGATCCTAGAGCGCTTTTTCTCTATGGATATCGACAAAGCAACGCAGGTGATGCTCCAGGTGCATTATGAGGGAAAAGCAATTTGTGGCACGTATACTGCAGAAGTTGCTGAGACCAAAGTAGCGCAAGTTACAATGTATTCTAAGGAAAACGAGCACCCTTTGCTTTGTACAATGGAACAAGCCTAGCGCTTGTTCGAGCAACCTAAGTTGTTCTTATAGGAGGTACTTATGCTGAATAAAGAATTAGAGTCGAGTCTAAACGGCGCATTTGCTCGCGCTAGAGACAAACGACATGAGTTTATGACTGTCGAGCACCTCCTGTTAGCATTGTTGGAAAACGATGCAGCGAGAGAGGCTTTGCAGGCATGTCAGGCAGATGTAGATTCGCTTCGTAGTGAACTGGATGTTTTCATTGATCAAACTACCCCTCTCATTCCAGAAAACGACGAAACTCGCGAAACGCAACCCACTTTGAGTTTTCAACGCGTTTTGCAACGCGCAGTATTCCATGTTCAATCTTCTGGCCGCAGTGAAGTAACAGGGGCAAACGTCCTTGTGGCGATTTTTAGTGAACAAGAGTCTCATGCGGCTTATCTACTCAAGAAAAACGACATTAGCCGCCTAGATATTGTTAACTTTATTTCTCACGGTATTACCAAAGCGTCGAGTTCGAGTGATGACTCTCATTCCTCTGACTCTTTCAGCGACAACGTCGAGGATACTGGTTCAGAGGAGCGCCTAGAGAGCTTTGCAACGAATCTTAACCATATTGCAAAACAAGGGCAGATAGACCCACTGATTGGTCGCGAGAAAGAACTAGAACGAACGATTCAGGTATTGTGCCGTCGTCGTAAAAACAACCCATTACTGGTCGGTGAGGCAGGGGTTGGTAAAACAGCGATCGCTGAAGGTCTTGCATGGCGAATTGTGGAAGGCCAAGTGCCTGAGATTATCGCTAACAGTGTGATTTACTCGTTGGATATTGGCTCGCTACTTGCGGGTACTAAATACCGTGGTGACTTTGAGAAACGTTTTAAAGCGATTCTTAAACAGCTAGAAAAAGAAGACGATGCCATCCTGTTTATCGATGAGATTCACACAATTATCGGTGCAGGTGCCGCCTCTGGTGGTCAAGTCGACGCGGCAAACCTAATCAAGCCATTACTAAGCAGCGGCAAACTGCGTTGTATCGGTTCGACAACTTATCAAGAGTACAGCAACATCTTTGAAAAAGAGCGTGCGCTATCGCGTCGCTTCCAAAAAATCGATGTGGTTGAACCGTCTCTTGATGACACCACTAAGATACTTATGGGCTTGAAACCTAAGTATGAAGCACACCATGAAGTGCGTTACACCAATAAAGCGCTTCGTGCGGCGGTTGAGCTATCGGCTAAATACATTAATGAGCGTCATTTGCCAGATAAAGCGATTGACGTTATTGATGAAGCAGGTGCTCGCAGTCGTTTGGCTCCAGCGAGTCGTCGCAAGAAAACCGTAGGTGTTGCAGACATTGAAGCTATGGTTGCTAAAATGGCACGTATACCTGAAAAATCTGTCTCATCTTCAGATAAAGAGATACTGCAAAAGCTCGATGAGAAGATGAAGATGCTGGTGTTTGGTCAAGATGATGCCATCGATGTACTTAGCGAAGCGATCAAGTTGACTCGCGCGGGTCTTGGTGCAGACCATAAACCAGTGGGTTCATTCTTGTTTGCAGGCCCGACGGGGGTAGGTAAGACTGAAGTCACGGTTCAATTATCGAAATTACTTGGTATCGAGCTACTTCGCTTTGATATGTCTGAATACGGTGAACGTCATTCGGTGAGCCGTTTGATTGGTGCGCCTCCGGGTTACGTCGGATATGATCAGGGTGGTTTGCTGACGGACGCCGTCATCAAACATCCTCACTCAGTCGTTCTGCTCGACGAAATCGAGAAAGCGCATCCAGACATCTTTAACCTGCTACTGCAAGTTATGGATAATGGTACCTTGACGGACAACAATGGCCGTAAAGCTGACTTCCGTAACGTTATTTTGGTGATGACCACCAATGCCGGTGTTCAGGAGACCGTTAAGAAATCTATCGGTTTGATCCAACAAGATCATAGTCATGATGCGATGTCGGAGATCAAGAAGGTCTTTACGCCAGAATTCCGTAACCGTTTGGATAACATCATTTGGTTTAACAGCTTAGATGAACATGTGATCCATCAGGTTGTCGACAAATTCATTGTTGAGCTACAAGCGCAGCTTGATGCTCGTGGTGTATCGCTCGAAGTTTCGGATGATGCTCGCCATTGGCTTGCAGTTAAAGGTTATGACAAAGCCATGGGTGCTCGTCCTATGGGGCGTGTTATCCAAGAGCAACTGAAGAAACCACTCGCGAATGAACTGCTATTTGGTTCTTTAGTGGATGGCGGTACAGTGAAAGTTGATCTCAATGATGATGAGCTAAAGTTCGAGTATCACAGTGAGAAAGAAGCGGCCATTCATCCTTAAGACGCGGAAATGTTAACAAAGCCAGAGCATTGCTCTGGCTTTTTGTTTATCGGCTTAAAGCTGGTCGTTAACCAAAAACAGATTTCACCGCCTGATAAGCACTTTCTACACTCGTTGGAATGGATTGTTCAATTTGGAAACCGAGCTTGGGGTAGTCTTTAATTCGCTCGAAATCTCCCAGCATTGCTGTCACTGTCGTTGTCAGGTCAATGTCCTCGTTGAAGTAATCACAGAAAGTGGTTTTGGATGACGTGACACAAATGTGCTGACAAGGAGCAGGCCATTGCTTAACGAAAGTCGCGTAGGTACGTCGCTCCATGTACGGTTTTTGAACCAAGATAAATGACTTAAAATTTAGCCCTAGATTTTGCAATAACTGGTAGGTGAAACGAACATTTTCACCGGTGTTGGTCGCTTTATCTTCAACAATAATGTCAGCCGTTGGTACACCAAGATCTTTCGCGTAATCGGCAAAAGTCTGGGCTTCACTTGAAGTAAAAACACCTTCAGTCAATCGGCCAGTGCCCCCCGAAAAGATGATTTTAGACGCCCATCCTGCAAGATAGAGATGAGCCGCATACTCCGCAACGCGGATATCGTTACTTCCAAGCACAAAGATGCAATCAGACCGCTGTAAGGTGTCTGACAGCTGCATGTACTGCCATAAATGTTCAATCTGCTGGTAGAGTTTTAATTGACTCATAAGAGGTTGACCTTTCTAGAGTGCATCTAAGGTGTGTTGAAAATGAAAGCGATAACCTAACGAAACAAGTTTATCAGCGATGATGCGTTTGTCTGGGACATGCACGAGAGTGGGTAATTTGTTATCGCTTGCGACACTGTCTAACGCCGCCTGATAGTATTCTGCCTTATTCACCGTGTTCGGGGTGGTGGCGTTGACGGTGGTATCTATGCTGTTCAAGGCCATAAAACTTACGATACCTACAGCATCGTGCAAATGAAGCATGTTAGCAGGAGCTTGGTCGCTAACTTGTTTTAACATCGCCGCAAATCGAGAGGGATGTCGGTTGGGGCCAACCAATCCACTGCAACGAACAATTGCGTAGCTGAGTCTAGAATCAATTAGGTGCTGCTCAGCCTGCAACATGATCTTGGCATTGTCACTAAACTCAGGATTATCGATACTTTTATCGAGAGTCGCATCCGCCTCGACCATCTCTTGAGCTAGGTTAGGGTACACAGTGGTAGAACTAACCATAACAACCCGTTGAACCCCATTGTTTTGCGCAGATGCAATCAGCGTTTGCCAGTTCCCAACGTAGTCTTGACCACTCTGTTTGCGAAACCCCGGAGGAAAACAGCCAATCACGATGTCAGTTGGAGTTGAACTAAGCTGTTGGTCGAGATCGTTACTGCCATTCGCTAGGTTCGCGACGAAGCTATTGATACCGAGTTGTTCAAGTTCCTTAACGCCTTCTGGTGTCGTTTTACTGACATGGACACTGTGTCCAATAGAGGTCAAGTACTGGCCAAGCGGCTTACCTAACCATCCTCCACCTACGATAGTTATCTTTTTCATTATTTCGTCCCTGATAGGAGCGTACGAAGCTCTGTACGAAGAAGCTTGTGTACTGGTTTATTTGCGAACCCTTGGTGCTGAACCACATCGACATTGGCTTGCCATTGTAGCCGCTCAAACTCGATCGGAATTCGCTTAATCTGATTTTCTTCACAAGCATTGGCGGCGATATGAGTGGGTAAAAATCCCCAGCCAAAGCCTTGAGCGATTAAGCCTAATAATACGTGGTAGCTATCTGCGTACCAAATATCGGGGCTGTATGCCTGCTGAAATCCACTGACTTTGTTATTTCTAGAGCGTAACAACAATTGGCGGTGAAGCAACAGTTGATCGACATTAGCAGATGTTTGCATTGCAAGTGGATGTTTCTGACTCACATACAGGTCAAATTCAACATGGCCAATCGATTCGAAATCAATGCAGGCAGGGGTGTCGATCTCTGAGAAAATTAATCCGGTTGTGGCTCTTTTTTCGGTCACCATATCGAGAATGTCGGTACTTGAAGAGACCAGTATCTCAACTTTTAGATGGGTGTATTGGTTTGTGACCTGCTCAAGCACGCCTGTGAAATTGGTCAAGGGAATCCCTTCGTCAATGGCAATGGTGATGGCTTGCTCTTGTGGCGCGAGCAGGCTAGTGCTGCACTCAATCAAACGCTGATGCTGCCTGAGAGTGGCGTTAGCGTGGGGGAGTAGTTGTTTCCCTGCCTCTGTGAGTACTGGGTACCGACCTTGACGATGGAACAGTTCTGTCCCGCAGTCGATTTCTAAATTCATTACATGCTGACTCACCGCAGACTGCACTTTATTAAGTTTGCGAGCGGCGGCTGAAAATGATCCAGTTTCGACGGTAGCGCAAAAGGCTGAAAGTTGTTCAATGCTAAACATATCACTTTTACTGATGGTAACTAACTTTTTAGTATCTCGATTGTAGATGATTATGTCGCTTCAAGTTGAGATCAAACAGAGATATTAAGATGCAGACTAAAGAACGTATTTTTCACGCGGTATCCTTTGAGGCATTCGCCCTAGCGATCATTATCCCAGTGACCTCCTTGATTACTGGAAAAGAAACCAGTGACTTAGCGCTTGTAGGGATTGGACTGAGTCTTTTTACTGTGGTTTGGAATTACGCCTACAACATAGCGTTTGATCGCCTGTGTGCTGTTCCCCGTCAACAACGAACGTTACGAGTGCGCTTGCTGCATACATGCGGCTTTGAAGGAGGGCTGATTTTTATTACGGTGCCGAGCATTGCGTGGTTTTTAGCCATAGGAGTTCTAGAAGCGATAATGTTGGAAGCAGGATTTCTCGTGTTCTTCTTTTTCTACGCGACTGGGTTTAACTGGTGTTATGACCGAGTGCAACCTTATAGATGGTTAACAGCAAGAGTTTAGCGCAATGCGGAGAGCGTCCTATTATTAAAGAGTGTCTTATCCGTCTTGGTGGAGACCTAGATAAGTATGAAGTGGCTGCTCCTAACCTGTCTGTTACTCTATTCCTTGGCGGTTCAACCCGCACCGAGGGTTTATATGACGTCGCTAGACTGGCCGCCATATTCTGGTGAGTCATTGTCTGACAATGGATTCTCAGTGGCCATTGCCCGAGCCGCTTTTTCTGCGATGGGGTATGAGCTGGTGGTTGAATTTAAACCTTGGGTACGGACTGTCGCTTTAGCATCAAAAAAAGATCAGTATATTGGCTATTTTCCTGAGTATTATTTTGAAACCAGTGAGTTTGTCTTTTCTGACCCGATAGGTAGTGGGCCATTAGGGCTGGTGGAGAATGTTAACAGACCTATCTCTTGGAGCCAACTTGAAGAGTTACAGATGTTGCGAATTGGAGTGGTTCAAGGGTACATCAACACAAAACAGTTTGATGGCATGGTCAGTCAAGGTTTAATTCAGGTCGAAGCCTCTGCCAATGACACTGTCAATATCCACAAAGTGGCTAAGGGACGATTAGATGCCGCAGTCATTGACGCGAACGTTTTAGATTATTTAATCCGTATCGACCCGCGTAAGAAGATGCTGTCGAAGATGATTAGGATGAACAGTAGGATGTTGGAGAGTAAGTTACTCTATCTTGCATTCAAAAACACGCCAGAAGGGAACAACTGGCGTGCTATTTTCAATCAAGGTCTAGAGAAGATCGATGTTGAGGCAATCATAGAACAACATAACCAAATCCAACTACTTGGGGTCACATTGCCTGCCTCAGATCAAGGGATGCAAGAAACTAACTAGAAAGTACGCGCAGAGCTTTGTCTGCGTGCTCAGCCATTTCAATACCTTCGTCAGTTAAGTAGCCACCATCAGGAAGTGTGCACAACCCTTTCTCATATAGGCGCTGTACAGCCGCCTGCATCTCTTTAGAAGCGTCATGGTGAACTTTAATACCGGTTGCAGCACTACTGATATCAAACTGAAGCAAGAGATTAAGTTCAGCCATATGGTCAGGCGTAAATTTCATATTTAATTCCTTATCGAACGTACTGGATTCAAGGTAATCAGGATGATGTGAATCGGCAACTCAATGAGTTGAGAAATGTTATCCAAGCCTTACTTTAACAACAGGATAGAACGAAATTGGTTATCTGCTGTGCAATCGAAGAGAGACTAGACCAGAATCAAAGAATTATCTGCTAAGCGGAATATTGGCTTGTCATTATTAGGGGCAATCTCCCTAATGTTAGGGATTTAAGTTATGGCGAAATGGGTCAGTATACTAATGTCTAATAGCCAACAAGCATAATAAAGTTTGTTATTATGAATATTCAAACTAAAACAATAATCAGCGCTCTACTTTAGTAGTAATTGATATTTAAATTATTGATTTTTAATGCTATTTTCAATTGATTTAATGAGCATTTATCTAAATTTATCTTTGTATTAGCCTTAGTTTTCATGAGGTGAAAAAGATTTTGTCTACTTGAATGATTTAACGCTTGAATTTGATCACAATTCACGTAATTATCCGCGCCCACTAACCCATATGTTGCAAAATGTTTCCCGATGATAAATCTCAATCAGTTTGATTCATTATTACCTCCTCAAATGGCTGAGCGTGCGGCAGAAATTGGCGTAGGCAAAGCAACCAAAGACCCTGTTAAATCATTCCTATTGGCGATCTCCGCAGGTATCCATATTGGTATCGCATTTGTGTTCTATACCATAGTAACGACAGGTGCAGGTGACCTGCCTTGGGGCATCACACGCCTGCTGGGTGGCCTTGCCTTCAGCTTAGGTCTGATCCTTGTGGTGGTGACGGGTGGGGAGCTGTTTACCAGTTCTGTTTTGACCTTAGTGGCGCGTGCCAGTGGCAAGATTACGTGGAAAATGCTGTTTAAAAACTGGCTGGTTGTCTACGGTGGAAATCTTATTGGTGCCTTGTTGCTTGTTGTTTGTATGTTGATGACCAAACAGTACATGTTTGACCATGGGCAGGTTGGTCTTAACGCAATGGCGATTTCCCAGCATAAGCTACATCACACGTTTTTATCCGCTGTTGCTTTGGGGGTAATGTGTAACGTACTAGTCTGTGTCGCTGTATGGATGACCTTTAGTGGACGTACACTTACCGACAAGATTGCAGTGATGATTTTACCTGTCGCGATGTTCGTATCTGCCGGATTTGAACACTGTATTGCGAACATGTTCCAAGTGCCAATGGCTATCGGCATCAAGTATTTTGCGCCAGCTGAGTTTTGGCAGATGACGGGGGCGAATATTGCTGATTATGCCGACCTGAACATGATCGATTTTATTACTAACAACCTAATTCCAGTGACACTAGGTAACATTATTGGCGGCGGAGTGTTTGTCGGAATGTGGTACTGGTTGATCTATCTAAGAGACTAACCGCATATCTCTTGATATAAGGCTCACATTTGTGAGCCTTTTTTAGTAGCAAAACCGCTTATCGATATTCGATACCGAGCCATTCATCTAACGCCTGAATCTCTCTTGGCTCATCTTTTAGCCAGTCACGAAAATCACTATTCTCGCTATCAGTATTGGTAGCGTCACTGCCATTGAAATACATTACTTTATCCCTCTAGTAAGTCCTGAGTGACAACCTAAGTGGGTCAGATGACAAGATTATTACGTTGCGTGAATTAAATTTTATGCGCATGAATGCAAAGAAATTTTTTTATTGACCTCTCTGTAAGCTCTGGATAGACCAGTTGTAATGGATGTATCACCACGGTTATCCACAGAATCTGTGGATAAGATCTAAAATCCCATTGAGACAACTTACGAGATCATTTAGTAGATGGGATGTGAACCAGTATACGTCCTTCCTTGCTAATACAGTTTCTCACCGTCAGCTTGAGCGCAGAGACGATAGAAACCGTCATCATCACAAAGATCGCAACCATGATCATTAACTGATATTTAATGGCGATAATAGGACTTGCGCCGCCTAAAATTTGCCCAGTCATCATTCCCGGTAGGGTAACCAAACCTGTCGTAGCCATTGTGGCAATGGTCGGAGAGAGTGAACGACGAATCGCATCACGCACAAAGGGTTGAGTGGCGTAATATGGGGATGCACCTAAAGACAACGCGGCTTCGTATTCACTGCGACGAGTTTCGAGCCCTGAGAAAAAGGTCTGCATAGAGACGATATTACCACTCATAGAGTTACCCAAAAGCATACCTGCAAGGGGAATTAAATATTGAGCATTAAACAGCGGCATGGGTTTGATGACTAATAACGTGATAATTGAAAGTATCGGCAAAAGCCCCACAACCAAACCTGTTGTGATGGGCAGCATGAGCCTAGAGGCGGGCAATTTGGCTTTGCTAATGATGGCACTGGAACCAATGAGCAACATCAGTATCAGCCAAAGTAAATTTACAATTAAGCTATTGATAGTAAATAAGTATTCTAGATAGATGCCGACCAGTATAAGCTGCAATGTCATACGTGCTACACTGATGAAAATATCCTTTCCTAGATCAAGCTGGTAGTAGCGATCGCAAAGTAGTGGGACAGCTAGCAAGCTGAAGAATATCGCCAAAACCAGCCAATCTATGTCTATAACACTGTCCATAATTTTCCCTCAATTAGTCCGTCGCTAGTTTATCAGACTACAGAACAGCCTCACCTTGTCTTGAATTCGGTAAACATAAGAAAAAGCACTCATTTTAGCTACATTACCGTTACAAATGGGCTAAAATTAGCACGATAGTTGTGTGCCTCTAAAGTGGTATATGTTAATAAATGTTATCCAAATGATGCGCGTAATGGGTGGTTTTAACAGCTTATTCACTATTAACAATTCTTCACATTTAGGCGTATATTGACACATCAGAATGCAATTAAACACAACTCTGGATGAGCTCAAAAAAGTGTTGGATAACAAGGGCAGAACGTCCGGAATTGATTGAACCCTACTAAGAGTATGGTCTAACATTTCTCTTTAGAGATTGTAAAAAAACTTTAGCTTATTCGATAGAGCTAACCAATAACACTAGATACAAAATAGGCAAATGTATGAGTGATGTTAATAAAATCGAGAGTGGTGAAAAACGCTCTCTGGAGTGGAAGTCATTCCTCTTCATCGCGGTTGTTCTCTTCCCTGTTTTAAGTGTGGCGTTCGTAGGCGGTTACGGATTCCTAGTGTGGATGCTGCAAGTATTCTTTATGGGTCCTCCAGGTGCTCATGGCATGTAGGCCAATGAGCTCAATTCCACATTTTTAAAAAGATTTTAAGAGAGCAAAACATGAAATCATTGATCATTAAACTGTGGCGTACCATGACACGCCCTGCAGTTCATATCAGCCTAGGTGTGCTGACTATGGGCGGCTTTATTGCGGGTGTTATCTTCTGGGGTGGCTTTAACACTGCTTTGGAAGCGACTAACACTGAAGAGTTCTGTGTCAGTTGCCACACCATGCGTGACAACGTATACGTAGAGCTTCAAGAAACCGTTCACTGGAAAAACCACTCTGGTGTTCGCGCGACTTGTCCAGACTGCCACGTACCACATAACTGGACTGACAAAATCGCTCGTAAGATGCAGGCTTCAAAAGAAGTGTTCGCTCAGGTATTTGGTAACTACGATGAACCAGGAGTATTCGAGGAGCGTCGTATTGAGCTTGCTAAGCACGAGTGGGATCGTTTCTCTGCGAACAAATCGCTAGAGTGTAAAAACTGTCACAACTACGAATCGATGGACTTCGAGCAAATGTCTCCGACTGCACGTATCCAGATGAAACAAGCAGCAGAAAAAGATCAAAGTTGTGTTGACTGTCATAAAGGTATTGCCCACAAACTACCAGCAGGTATGGACAGCATTGGCGGTATCGTTGGTGATTTAGAAGCATTGGCATCAAATACCAACTATGGTGTTGGTCAGTCACTAGTGAGTGTTCGTCACTTGCCAGTGTACTTCGATGCTGAAGGTACTCAAGAAGCGGGTCTACTAAACCCTGCATCTACGGTAAAAGTGATTGCAGACAAAGGTGACTTTGCTGAAATCGAAATCGATGGCTGGCGCAAAGCGAAAGGCTTTGGTCGCGTGATTCAAGAAGATTTCGGCAAAAACATTGCGGTGGCTTCACTTCTTAAAGAAGCATCAACTGACAGCAACGTGGTGACAACAGGTGAGAAGCGAGTAGACGAGCTAACGGGTCTTCCTTGGGAGAAAGTGGCTGCGAAAGTATGGATCAAGAAAGAATCTATGCTGAACGATATCACTCCAGTGTGGGAAAAATCGAAGGAAGCGTACAAGACAAACTGTTCAGTCTGTCATACACAGCCAGCTGAAGCGCACTTTGATGCCAACACATGGCCTGGTATGTTCGACGGTATGCTAGCGTTCGTTAACTTGGATACAGATAGCGAAGCACTTATCCTGAAATATCTACAGAAGCACTCTTCAGATTATGCTGAAGGTCACCACTAATAAGCGTCGGATGGAGTAATTTAAATGGCTATTACACGAAGAAGTTTTCTTAAAGGCGTTGCAACGACAAGTGCGGCGTCAGTAATCGGTCCGAGCTTATTAGCGTCTGCTTCTGCAAACGCAGCTGAGACCGTAGGTACTTGGAAAGTAACAGGTTCACACTGGGGCGCGTTCCGCGCCCACATCTACGCGGGTAAAGTTCAAGAGATCAAGCCGCTAGAGTTAGATAAGAACCCAACAGAGATGCTTAACGGTATCAAAGGCATTCTCTACAGCCCATCACGTGTGCGTTACCCAATGGTACGTCTAGATTGGTTGAAGAAGCACAAATACAGTGCGGAGACACGCGGTAATAACCGTTTTATTCGAGTGACTTGGGACGAAGCGTTAGACTTGTTCTACCGTGAGCTAGAGCGCGTACAGAAAGACTACGGTCCATGGGCTTTACACGCGGGTCAAACGGGTTGGAACCAAACTGGTTCGTTCAACAACTGTACAGCACACATGCAACGTGCGGTTGGCATGCATGGTAACTTCATCACTAAAGTGGGTGACTACTCTACAGGTGCAGGTCAAACCATTCTGCCATACGTTCTAGGTTCTACCGAGGTATACGCGCAAGGTACATCTTGGTCAGAGATTTTAGATAACTCTGACAACATCATCTTGTGGGCAAATGACCCAGTGAAAAACCTCCAAGTAGGTTGGAACTGTGAGACTCACGAGTCGTACAAGTACCTCGCTCAATTGAAAGAAAAAGTCGCTAAAGGTGAGATCAACGTTCTGTCTGTTGACCCAGTTAAGAACAAGACTCAGCGTTACCTAGAAAACGACCACCTGTACATCAACCCGATGACAGACGTTGCATTCATGCTGGCTGTAGCGCACGTGCTTTACAACGAAAACCTTTATGACAAGAAGTTCATTGAGACTTACTGTCTAGGTTTCAACGAGTTTATTCAGTACGTTCAGGGTGAGACAAAAGATAAAGTTGTCAAGACGCCTGAATGGGCAGCGGAAATCTGTGGCGTTAAAGCAGACAAGATTCGCGAATTTGCTCGTATGCTGGTTAATGGTCGTACTCAGATCCTTATGGGTTGGTGTATTCAACGTCAACAACACGGTGAGCAGCCATACTGGGCAGCGGCTGTTGTTGCCGCTATGGTCGGTCAAATCGGTCTACCTGGCGGCGGTATCTCTTACGGTCACCACTACTCAAGTATCGGTGTACCTTCGACTGGTTTTGCTGGCCCTGGTGGTTTCCCACGTAACCTTGACCAAGGTATGAAACCGAAATGGGACAACAACGACTTCAATGGTTACAGCCGTACTATTCCGGTTGCGCGTTGGATCGACTGTCTACTAGAACCAGGTAAAGAGATCAATTACAACGGCAGTAAAGTTAAGCTACCAGACTTCAAGATGATGGTGATTTCGGGTAACAACCCTTGGCACCACCACCAAGATCGCAACCGCATGAAGAAAGCATTCAAAAAGCTTCAAACTGTGGTAACGATTGAGTTTGCTTGGACAGCAACGTGTCGTTTCTCAGATATCGTGCTACCTGCTTGTACGCAGTGGGAACGTAACGACATCGACGTGTACGGTTCATACTCAAGCAAAGGTCTGATTGCCATGCACCGCTTAGTGGATCCTCTGTTCCAATCTAAGCCTGACTTCCAAATCATGAGTGAGCTGACTCAACGTTTTGGTCGCCGTGAGGAGTACACTCGTGGCATGAGCGAAATGGAGTGGATTGAGAGCCTTTACAACGATTGTCGTGATGCCAACAAAGGTAAGTTCGAAATGCCAGAATTTGCAGAGTTCTGGGAGAAGAGCGTACTCGACTTTGGTGAAGGTCAGCCTTGGGTTCGTCACGCAGATTTCCGTAAAGATCCGGAGCTCAACCCTCTAGGTACACCGTCAGGTTTCCTAGAGATTACTTCTCGTAAGATCGGTCGTTACGGTTATGAACACTGTCAAGAGCACCCAATGTGGTTCGAGAA
This sequence comes from Vibrio sp. TRT 29B02, assembly GCF_050113655.1. Classification (NCBI taxonomy): domain Bacteria; kingdom Pseudomonadati; phylum Pseudomonadota; class Gammaproteobacteria; order Vibrionales; family Vibrionaceae; genus Vibrio; species Vibrio sp. TRT 29B02. Next base: position 71,748 of record NZ_JBNJOJ010000008.1, on the reverse strand, counting down.
GACAGAGCGTTCTCACGGCGGTCCAGGTTCAGACAAACACCCGTACTGGCTACAATCGTGTCACCCAGATAAGCGTCTTCACTCTCAGATGTGTGAATCGGAAGAGTTCCGTGCGACTTACGCGGTTCAAGGTCGTGAACCTATCTACATCAATCCTGCCGATGCGAAAGCAAAAGGCATTAAAGATGGCGATTTAGTTCGTGTATTCAACGACCGTGGCCAACTGTTAGCGGGTGCGGTTGTTACAGATAGCTACCCTCGTGGTGTTGTTCGTATCGAAGAAGGTGCTTGGTATGGTCCTCTGAACGAGAAAGAGGGCGCAATCTGTACTTACGGCGATCCAAACACATTGACCATGGACATCGGCTCATCTGAGCTTGCTCAGGCAACATCTGCGAACACATGTATCGTAGACTTTGAGAAGTTCACTGGCAAAGTACCGCCAGTTACCTCATTCGGTGGTCCAATCGAAGTGGCTTAATCACGTCGAAGAGATAAAAAATACCAGCCAACAGGCTGGTATTTTTTTTGCTCGTTTTTTGACATTTAGCGCTTACTGTTTAGTCCGTAGCGCGTTTTTAGGCTCTGCAATTCTTGTGCGGCTTGTTGGTCGAAGAATTTGTTCAGTACCTCGACGATTTGTTCCGCTTGTGGGTGGCTCTTGCGCACCGCAGCGTACAAGGGTGTCGAGTCGAGGTAGACGTCGCTAAAAGCGAGTTGCCCTCTATCAATCCCCATTTCTTTAATCGTCCATTCTCCTACCACTTCATCGGTAACCAAAGCATCGGCTCTTTCTGTCAGAACAAGGCGAATGCTGTTCGGAAGGTCGATCGATACAACTGGCTTCATTTGGTCATACTCAAGTAGGCTTCCCGCATAGGCGTAGCCGTTAATCAGAGCAACGCGCTTATCTTTAAAGCTCTCTAAGGACTTGAACTTGAAGTTGCTCTTTCGTAACGAAACAACGGCCATTTGGTTATACATGTAAGGTTGCGTAAACAGAAAGGTCTTTTCTCGCTCTTCCGTTTTCCATATTGCGATAATGACGTCGTTTTTGCCTTTGATGGTCTCTTTAAGAATTCTTGCCCAAGGTTTCTCGGTAAATTGGACTGTGTAACCTGAAGAGGTGAGCGCATTAACGACCATGTCATGGGCGATGCCTTTGCCAATGGGAGAATCCATGATAAATGGAGGCCAAGCTGTTTGGGCTGCATGCAAGGTCTCTGCCGCAGTGGAGCTTGCCCATAGACTCAATGTGATGCAAACGGTGATCTTAAGGCGACTTGTAAACAAAAGGGTTACTCTTTATTGACTGTACTTTGAGTTTAGTCGACGCATGTCAAGCGAAAGAGTTTTTCTTGATTGTCTCATTGGCTGAGAAAATGAATTAATTATTTTGAACTTTATTAACTCATTGGTTTTTAAAGTGTTTAGATAAAAACTCACAATTATTGTGATCTTTATCTAAATTAATCACCATTAATGGCGAAAAGGTGAGCTGTTTTTAGCTTTTGTTAGGTTTTTATCGATTGCGCATTATGATTTCTTAGTTCTTTTTCGATTGTTTTATTTGTTAATTATCAGTAGGGCGAATAGTTTCTGCCATCAGAGCGAGCAGATGGTGTATGACGCTCATAAATAAAAATATATAGGAACAAATAAAAATGAAAAAGACAGTATTAGCAGTAGCACTTTCTCTTGTTGCTGGTTCAGCGATCGCAAACGATGTAAACCAAGATGTATCTGAGCGTGCACGTGAATCAATCATCGACCTTATCCTATCTGGTGACGAGTTCTCTGTAGGTGGTCAAGTAGCCGTTGGTGGTTACTACCAAGAAGGTCGTAAAGATGGTGCTGAAAAAGAAGAATTTTACAACGGTGGCGTAACGGGTTTTGACCTATTCGTAAACTACCAGAAAGGTAACGTTCTTGGTCAGTTCGCGGGTGAATTTGACCTAGCTGATAACTACTCTTCTATGGACGCTAAATTCACTGTAATCGACGCTTGGGTTGGTTACAAAACTGGTTTTGGTGTTGCGACTATCGGTTACGCAAATGATTCTGCGCTAGATGCAGTTGACGGTGCTGCTGACCTAACAATCGAATTCGGCGCTTCAGCTTCTGATGCTTCAGATGTAAACCAAGTGGTTAAGTTTGAAGGTATCAAAGAAGGCTTCAAATACGCGATTTCTTACTACGGTGACCGCGAAGCAGACGCGACTGGTCAAAAAGGCTTTAACGGCTACGTTGGTTACCAAAACGACAAGTTCCAAGTTAACGCTGGTTACGAAAACAACGACGAGAAAAACAGCAAAGACGGCATCGAGCAAATCATGCTAGTTAATGGTGTGGTTAACTTTGGTGATATCGCGATTGGTGCTAACGTTGCTCAACATGAAAAATTCAACGGCGACGACTCAATGCTATACAGCGCATCTGCTGGCTACACTATGGATAAACTGTACCTAGCAATCGGCTACGCACACCAAGAAGGTTACGCAGCGAATGACTTCGATACGCAGTACACTAACTTCGGTGCGTCTTACCAAATCACTAACAAACTTTCTACGCTAGTCGATTTCAAAGTTGACCTAACTGACGAAAACGGCAACGATGATCTAGAAGCGTTCTTCAAAGTTGCTTACGACTTCTAATCAAGTTTAGGCTCTTACTTTTTCGGCCTGCATTGCAGGCCGTTTGTTATAAAGCAGGACGCTTTGCGCAATAATCCACTGCCTTTTTGCCCTCCGGAGATGGAGGGCTGTTTCGTTTCCCAAAAGGCACATTAAGCAGTGAATTCACTAAAAAATGCGTGCCTATTTGAAACCTGGACTAAAGCGATAAAAATCTGAAACGTGATGAGAGTACGCTTTTGTACTGTTGATGAAATGGACAATAAAATAGGCGAGTGCTGTAATGGACGGGTTCCAGTTTTGTTCAGAGTATTGATATGGCCCAGCAGTTAGAACTTGCCAATGGTCGCAAAGTCCTAGTCCCAAGTTACCAAATTCAAATCACCCAAGATAAAAACCAGCTTTCATTCTCTTTCCAAGGTCTGAGCAATGACAAGTTTGATCAACGGTTCTTACTGTGTCAGACGGAATTCAATTTTGAGCGCAGCGCTGTATTGCTCGGGGACGGCTTTCAAATGCTGGCGCAAACCACGGGGACGGTCGATGAGCCACTCGACATTGGACGTTGTCCTGATAATAGCCTTAGCTACCGTATCTACCCGAGCAGTGCCAATAAACGTTATTACAACTATTTGGTGATTGAAGATTCTCTGGGCTACAACTTGTTTGGCTTTACGTCATGCCACCGCTTTGCGGGCTATTTTGAGATCGAAGAGTCTGAAAGTGGTCTGATGATCAATGCGTATTTGGATGGAGAAAACACTTATCCATTGGATTGGGCGAGCAATCAGTTAGAGTCTCTTGTCTGCTTACAAGGCGAATCACTGTCTCGTCTATATAGTGACTTTACCGATTTGATTGCACAGCATCACACTCCAAGGCCTGGCGTGACAAAACCTTCGCCTATCGGCTGGTGTTCTTGGTATGCCTACTATGCGGAAGTGAACCAACAAAATATCTACGACAATCTAGAAAAGATGCAGGGCAAACTTGCTCAACTGGATTACGTTTTGCTTGATGATGGGTATCAGGCTTTTATGGGAGATTGGCTAACCCCTTCTGACAAGTTTCCGTCGGGAATTAAAAACGTTATTGCTCGGATTAAATCGGCTGGGAAAAAACCAGCAATCTGGTTAGCTCCTTTTATTGCTCAGCCTGAGTCAGAGGTTTTCAAAAACCACCCTGATTGGTTTGTACGCCATCAAGATAACAGCCTGCTCAAAGCCGATGATGTAACCTATGCTGGTTGGCGATGTACGCCTTGGTACATTCTCGATACGACTCACCCAGAGGTTCAGGTGCACTTGACCCATGTTGTTAAAGTGATGAGAGAGGAATGGGGAGTAGAACTGTTTAAGCTTGATGCAAACTATTGGGGCACGCTCAAAGGCAAAAGAAGCCAAAGCGGAGTCACTGGTGTGGAAGCTTATCGTCTTGGGATGGAAGCGATTGCAGAAGGCGTGGGTGATGGTTTGATCTTAGGCTGCAACGCGCCGATGTGGCCATCTATTGGTCTGGTGGACGCGATGCGGGTCTCTGATGATGTTGAGAGGAACGAACGTCGCTTTGAACAGATCGCCAAAGAGACTTTCTATCGCAGTTGGCAGCACCGCAAGCTTTGGCAGTGTGATCCAGATTGTGCCACGTTTGTTTCTCTTGCTAATCAAGCCGCAGAAAGACAAAGTTACCAATTCCACCGTGACGTTCTACTCGCCTCTGGGGGCCTATTGCTATCGGGCGATCCATTAACCGAACTGACCCCGTTTGCTCAACGTTCGTTAAGTAAACTGCTGCTAAGGCACAAACACTGTCAGGAAGCGGCGCGCTTTACTGCGTTAAATCTCCATCACGCCTATTTACCTTTGACAGAGAGAAACGAATTACACTGTCTGTTTAATTATCAGCAAGCGGCACGTGACATCACTTTAACTGCGGATCAACCTGTCTATTGGTACGACTACTGGAGCGGAGAGAAGCTGGTGGCAGAGCCAACCCCTGTTATTGAAGTGAGTCTTGAGTCAGGCTTATCAAGCCGAGCGATAATTACCTCGATATAGCACAAAGAGTGCTTTAACATGTGTCACTGAACAAAAAAACATATCGATTAGGTATCAATGTCAGTAATACTTGGTATTGACCCTGGCTCTCGAATTACGGGATACGGGGTCATACGTCAAAATGGTCGTCATCTCCAGTACCTTGGTAGTGGATGTATACGCACCTCAGAAAAAGAGCTCCCTGGGCGATTGAAGCAGATTTACGCCGGAGTTTCAGAAATCATCACTCAGTTTCAACCGGACGTTTTTGCCATAGAACAAGTCTTTATGGCACGAAACGCGGATTCAGCATTAAAGCTTGGTCAAGCTCGTGGTAGCGCTATTGTCGCTGCGGTTAATGCTGAACTGCCCGTTTATGAATACGCGGCAAGATTAATCAAACAAGCGGTGACAGGAACGGGCGGGGCAGACAAAGAGCAGGTTCAGCACATGGTACAACAGATGCTGAAGTTACCTGGTCGTCCGCAAGCTGATGCTGCCGATGCACTGGGTGTGGCAATTTGTCATGCCAATACCAATAAAACCCTGATTGCAATGGCAGGAAAGGCAAGCAGTGCCCGTCGAGGTCGTTATCGATAGACCTACCAATAGTGCCGAGATTAACATACAGGTCGATGCAGTCCGCACCCTGACCTCTCAACTTGATCAAGTTGTCTCAAAAATATAGTCAATAATGATAAAGGACTGGATGTCTATCCAGTTCTTTATTATCCTGTCGCAAATTCATTTCTAAGAGTATCCACTGTGATTGGACGTCTGCGCGGCATTCTAATTGAAAAACAACCACCTGAATTATTGATTGAAGTTAACGGCATTGGCTACGAAGTTCAGATGCCGATGAGCTGTTTCTATGAGCTACCAAATGTTGGTGAAGAAGCAATCATCTATACTCACTTCGTGGTACGTGAAGATGCGCAGCTACTCTACGGTTTTAATACAGTCAAAGAACGTGCGTTGTTTAGAGAAGTGATTAAAGCAAATGGCGTTGGTCCTAAACTGGGTCTGGGCATATTATCGGGCATGACGGCGAGCCAGTTTGTTGCCAGCGTCGAAAGAGAAGATATCTCGACACTGGTTAAGCTACCTGGGGTGGGTAAAAAGACGGCAGAGCGACTTGTGGTTGAGATGAAAGACCGTCTCAAAAGTTGGAGTGCTGGTGATCTCTTTACCCCTTACACTGATGCCGCACCAATTGACTCAGTGCCAGAAGCTGCTCAGTCGAGCGCAGAAGAAGAAGCGATCAGTGCACTGCTCGCGTTGGGTTACAAACCCGTCCAAGCCTCAAAAGTGGTTTCTCAGGTAATGAAACCAGAGATGAGTAGCGAGCAATTGATTCGTGAAGCCCTGAAGTCGATGGTTTAAAAGGTATCAGTCATGATTGAAGCGGATCGCTTAATAGCACCAGACAATACGATCTACAAAGAAGAAGATGTTATCGATCGTGCGATACGCCCTAAGAAGTTAGAGGACTACAAAGGGCAAGATCACGTCCGTAACCAGATGGAAATCTTCATTAAAGCGGCTCAGTTGAGAAATGAAGCACTGGATCATCTGCTGATATTTGGTCCTCCGGGTTTAGGTAAGACGACCTTAGCCAACATTGTCGCGAATGAAATGAACGTAAATATCCGTACAACTTCCGGCCCTGTGTTGGAGAAAGCGGGGGATTTAGCCGCGTTATTGACCAACCTTGAAGAGAACGACGTGCTCTTCATCGATGAAATTCACCGCTTGAGCCCAATGGTTGAAGAGGTACTCTACCCAGCGATGGAAGACTATCAGTTAGACATCATGATCGGTGAAGGCCCAGCGGCTCGCTCAATTAAAATCGATTTACCACCGTTCACGTTAATCGGTGCGACGACGCGTGCTGGCTCTCTGACCTCTCCTTTGCGAGATCGTTTTGGTATTACGCAGCGTCTTGAGTATTACAAGATCCCAGATCTACAAAACATTGTTCAACGCAGTGCGGATTGTCTCGGTCTTTCGATGGAAGCTGAAGGTGCTCTAGAGGTTGCGCGTCGAGCACGTGGGACACCGCGTATTGCTAACCGCTTGCTTAGACGTGTACGTGACTACGCGGAAGTGAAGGGGAACGGTCACATTTGTGCTGAAGTGGCAGACAAAGCGCTCAACATGCTTGACGTAGATGCTCAAGGATTCGACTACATGGACAGGAAACTGCTCTTAGCCATTATGGAAAAATTTGGCGGTGGTCCCGTTGGGCTCGATAACATGGCGGCCGCGATTGGCGAAGAAAAAGATACGATTGAAGATGTTCTTGAACCTTATCTTATTCAACAGGGTTATCTGCAACGGACACCAAGAGGGCGAATCGCTACCGATAGAGCGTATCTTCATTTCGGAATTGAAAAATAAGTTTTCACGGCCAGCAAATTCTTGCTGGCTTTTTATTATTAGTGATCTAAATCACATTAAACTAAATTGCCTACCACTAAATAGGTAATGTAAATGAGTGATTTGTTAACCACTTGTTTTGCATAAATAGTAATTTACAGCCGTATGCAACCCTCTCTTAACAAATGAGTTTTAAAATGCTTGATTTAGATCAAGGTGGCGCTTTTTTAATCACAAATGCCGTGCAAAAGTTGATGTAAATCAAAGCGAACTCTGTCCATAAATCTTTTGAAACAACCTGTTTTTCGCAGTAATATTAGTCCTAGCTATATTAGCTGATGCTTAACAATTAACTAACCGTTACGGTACATTTTTGCAACACATTGCCTATAACTGGTAACACGGGTTAAGTTCGTTCAACGATTAATAACAATGCATTAATGGAAAGAGTGTCTTCAGCCGACACATAGGAGTAAACATGATTGACGTAGTTGATCTGTCGCGATTGCAATTTGCACTGACAGCGATGTATCACTTCCTCTTCGTACCACTGACTCTAGGTATGGCCTTCCTATTAGCCATCATGGAATCTCTGTACGTAATGACGGACAAGCAAATCTACAAGGACATGACAAAGTTCTGGGGTAAGCTTTTCGGTATTAACTTCGCTCTAGGCGTGGCTACCGGCCTAACCATGGAGTTCCAGTTTGGTACCAACTGGTCTTACTATTCACATTACGTAGGTGATATTTTCGGTGCACCTTTGGCGATCGAAGCACTAGTAGCCTTTTTCCTAGAATCGACATTTGTTGGTCTGTTCTTTTTTGGCTGGGATCGCTTATCAAAACGTCAACACTTAGCCGTAACTTGGCTTGTAGCCCTTGGGTCTAACTTCTCAGCACTTTGGATTCTCGTGGCAAACGGCTGGATGCAAAACCCAGTTGGCGCGGAATTTAACTTCGAAACCATGCGTATGGAGATGGTGAGCTTTGCTGAGGTTGTTCTAAACCCAGTTGCTCAGGTTAAGTTCGTTCATACGGTTGCTTCTGGTTACACGACTGGCGCAATGTTTATTCTAGGCATCAGCTCATACTACCTATTAAAAGGTCGTGACATCGCGTTCGCTCGTCGTTCATTTGCTATCGCTGCCTCTTTCGGTATGGCTGCGATCCTATCCGTTATCGTCCTAGGTGATGAATCTGGTTACGAGCTTGGTGAAGTTCAGAAAGTGAAACTTGCTGCGGTAGAAGCAGAGTGGCACACAGAACCTGCTCCAGCAGCATTCACTCTGTTTGGTCTGCCAAATCAAGAGACAATGCACACCGATTACGCCATTAAGATCCCTTACGTGATGGGTATCATTGCGACTCGTTCATTCGACGAGCAAGTGACTGGTCTACGTGATTTACGTGACCAGCACGTTGAGCGTATCCGAACGGGTATGTACGCGTACGAGTTGCTAGAGAAACTGCGTGCTGGCGACAAGACTCCAGAAAACATGGCAGCGTTTGATGAAGTGAAAGGTGACCTTGGTTACGGTCTACTTCTGAAACGTTACACCGACGAAGTTGTTGATGCGACAGAAGAACAAATCCAAGCGGCCGCGGATGATTCTATCCCTAAAGTTTGGCCACTATTCTGGTCATTCCGCATCATGGTCGCGTGTGGCTTCATCATGCTGTTCGTATTCGGCGCGGCGTTTATTCAAACATGTCGTCAGAAGATCGAACAAAAGCCTTGGATTCTTAAAGCGGCACTATTTAGCATCCCACTACCTTGGATTGCTGTAGAAGCAGGGTGGTTCGTTGCCGAGTACGGTCGTCAGCCATGGGCAGTGGGTGAAATCTTACCGACCCACGTAGCCTCTTCTGCGCTCACTGTTGCGGAACTTTGGACGTCACTGTTCGCCATTCTGGCGCTCTACACGGTGTTCCTCATCGCTGAAGTTTACCTAATGGTTAAGTTCGCGCGTAAAGGGCCGAGCAGCTTGAAAACAGGCCGCTACCACTTTGAACAAAACGCTAGCTCTGTTGAAGACAAAGTCGGCCGTTCAGTCGAAGTTTAAGTGAGGGATGATTAAATGTTTGATTACGAAATCTTACGCCTTATCTGGTGGATCCTAATTGGTGTCCTAATGGTAGGTTTCGCTGTGACCGATGGTTTTGATATGGGTGTTGCTGCGCTTTCACCTGTTATCGGTAAAAGCGACACTGAGCGTCGTATTATGCTCAACACGATTGCCCCTCACTGGGATGGCAACCAAGTTTGGCTAATCACTGCTGGTGGTGCGCTATTTGCGGCGTGGCCATTAGTGTACGCAACGTCGTTCTCTGGTTTCTACCTAGCAATGTATGTAACTCTGGCTGCGCTTTGGTTACGTCCACTTGCTCTTGATTACCGTTCAAAGATCGAAGAACCAAAATGGCGTAAAGCTTGGGACTACGCACTTTGCTTTAGCGGTACCGTACCACCAATCATCTTTGGTGTGGCATTTGGTAACCTGCTACAGGGTGTACCATTTGAGCTGAACGATCTGCTAATGTCTCAGTACAAAGGGACTTTCTTTGCGCTACTTAACCCATTCGCTCTGCTCTGTGGTGTGTTAAGCCTGATGCTATTTGTCCTGCAAGGTGCAACATGGCTACAGATGAAAACCACTGAAGCGTTACATGAGCGTGCACGTAACGTTGCTCAAATCGCAGGCCTTGTTGCGGTGGCACTATTTGTTGCTGGTGGCTTCTGGGTTCAAAACATCGAAGGTTACGTGTTAACGAGCACAATCGATACGTTTGCAGACTCTAACCCACTAAACAAAGAAGTGGCTCTACAAGCAGGTGCTTGGATGACCAACTTCGAAACTTACCCTGCAATGTGGATTGCGCCAGTTCTTGGTGTATTTATGCCATTGCTCGCGGTAGTAGCATCTCGTTTTGAGCGTGGTGGTTTTGCTTTCCTATTCTCAAGCTTGTCTAACGCAGGTGTCATTCTTACTGCTGGTTTTGCAATGTTCCCATTTGTCATGCCTTCAAGTTTGGTACCAAACCACAGCTTAACCATGTGGGATTCAACGGCGAGTGAGCTCACTCTCGGTCTGATGACAGTGGTTGCGGCGGTAATGGTTCCTGTGATTCTTGGCTACACGACTTGGACTTACTACAAAATGTTCGGTCGTCTAGATAAGAAACATATCGAAGACAACGACGTTTCAGCTTACTAAGGAGCATTGACTATGTGGTATTTTGCATGGATTTTAGGTGTACTACTCGCGTGTGCATTCGGAATCATCAACGCTCTTTGGTTAGAGCACTCAGAAATGATGGACAAAGACAGTGAGTAATCTCGCTGCACAGGTCGCTAAGTTACATGCACCTGTCGATAAGACTCTGTTTAGAGTCTTATCCCTAGTTCTGGGTTTCTATCATGTTGCTATGGTGATGTGGGATCCAGAACTCTATTCCGCCTCAATTGGTGGCTTTAATGCGATTATCTCTCCACTGATGATCTGGGCGATCTGCTCTAGCATGGTGTTTGGGGTAGGATTTAAACCACGCAATTGGTACTGGCAGCTTTTGTTCAGTCCATATTGCTCACTGACGATACTGATTTACTTAACGGTTGTTCGGCTGTTGTAGTGAGGTGGGGTTAAACTCCATACATTTTGTATAAAAAAAGCGCGACTCCTTGAAGGGGTTGCGCTTTTTTTTGTTTCAAGCTTTGAAAACACTCAATTACCCTTGCACTGGTAGTGACGACTTGCGTTATAGTATCCCTTTAGCAAAAACCAAGTTGTGGACACAAACGTGCAGGATACCAACACAAAGTTTGAGTGGCCGGTGACGGTTTATTATGAAGATACCGATGCGGGGGGAGTGGTTTACCATTCTAACTATTTAAAGTTTTTCGAACGTGCTCGTACCGAGCTACTTCGCACAATTGGTGTATCGCAACAACTGTTATTGGAACAAAACCTCGGCTTTGTAGTCCGACACATGGACATCGATTTTTTACAAGGTGCTCGTCTTGACGATCACCTGACGGTAACAACTCAAATTGCTGACCTTAAAAAAGCATCCTTAACCTTCTGTCAGGAGATCGTTAATCCTGACGGTAAAACATTGTGTAAGGCAATGGTTAAGGTAGCATGTATCGATAATAAGAAAATGAGGCCAAAAGCTATGCCTCAATCAATAGTTATGGAGTTAACTAATAGTGACCGCTGATATCTCGATGCTTGACCTCTTCTTACAGGCCAGCCTGCTAGTAAAAATGGTTATGCTGATTTTGTTAGGTATGTCGATCGTCTCTTGGGCGATGATCATCAAGCGTAGTAAAGTGCTTTCTCTGGCTTCTAAAGAAGCAGAAACGTTTGAAGACAAATTCTGGTCTGGTACTGATCTTTCGATCTTGTACCAGAACGCCAAGAAGCGTAAGGACGAACTGGGGGGTACAGAAGAGATTTTCTATTCTGGCTTTACCGAGTTTGCTCGTCTACGCAAATCCAATGCAGATTCTCCAGACTTTATTATGGAAGGAACAGGACGTGCAATGCGCGTGGCGGTTTCTCGCGAAGTGGATGAACTTGAGACTAATCTGCCGTTCCTTGCGACGGTAGGCTCAATCAGCCCGTATATCGGTCTTTTTGGTACGGTATGGGGTATCATGCATGCCTTTATTGCGCTAGGTGAAGTGAAGCAAGCCACGCTCGCTATGGTTGCTCCGGGTATCGCAGAAGCACTGGTTGCAACGGCAATGGGTCTATTTGCTGCTATTCCAGCAGTGATGGCGTACAACCGTCTAAGTAACAAAGTCGGTAAGTTAGAACATAATTACGCGACCTTCTCAGAAGAGTTCCACAGCATCCTACACCGTCAGGCTATGGCGGGCAGAGAATCGGGTAAGGAATAACTGCGATGGCTGGTTACCAACCCAAAAAGCGCAAAATGACTGCCGAAATTAACGTGGTGCCGTACATCGATGTGATGTTAGTACTGTTGATTATTTTTATGGTGACGTCACCTTTTGTTACCCAAGGCGTTGATGTTGAATTGCCAAAAACAGCAACAGCACAGCCCGCCTCCGAATTAGCGGGCGATAGTGATGCGAGTTTTATCATTGTCGAAATCGACAGAGAGGGTAACTTGGGCTTGAGCGTGAATGATGAAGAAGTCATGCGTGGTATTTCACTGCAAGATCTTATTGTCCGTGTCAAAGCGGAACTGTCGCTCAAACCCGATTCGCCTGTTGCCGTAGGTGGTGACGCTGCAACGCCATATGCTGACGTTGTTTTGGTACTGGATGAATTAAGCCGTGCTGGTATTCCTAAGGTTGGATTGCTAACGGACATAAAGGAATAGCTTTCGTTGTCCATGAAAGAAACTAAATCTAAACAGAACGACTACAAGAAGCCGATAGCGATATCGGCGGCTTTGCACGCACTCTTAATCGTCGCCTTGATCTGGGGGACTGATTTTACCATGTCGAAACCTGAGCCAACGGGTAATATGGTGCAGGCTGTGGTGATTGACCCAAGCCTTGTTAGGCAGCAAGCGCAGCAAATTCGTAGTCAGCGTGAAGAAGCGGCGAAAAAAGAGCAAGACCGTTTGGATAAGCTTCGTCGTGAAAGCGAGCAGTTAGAAAAGAACCGCAAAGCTGAAGAAGAGCGGATCCGTAAGCTAAAAGAGCAGCAAGCGAAAGAAGCGAAAGCCGCTCGTGAGGCTGAAAAACAACGTATTGCTAAAGAGAAAGAGCGCAAAGCGGAAGAGCAACGTGCGCGTGAAGAGAAGCAACGTGTCGCTAAGCTCGAAGAAGAGCGCAAAGCAAAAGAGCAAGCGATCAAAAAAGCGGAACAAGAACGATTAGCCAAAGAAGCGGCGATTGCCAAAGCTGAGCAAGAGCGAATCGAACGTGAAAAAGCGGCCAAAGCGGCTGAAGAGAAAGCACGTCGTGAGCGTGAAGCAGCGGAAAAAGCGGAACAAGATCGCATAGCCAAAGAAAAAGCAGCGAAAGAAGCCGCGGAGAAAGCTCGTCAAGAGAAAGAACGCTTAGAGCGAATTGAACGTGAGCGTAAAGAGCAAGAAGCGGCACTGAACGATATCTTTGCTGGTCTAGAGACGGAGGCTGAAGCCAATACTTCAGCTCGGTCAAGCCACGTTGCAAACGAAGCGCAGCGCTATGGGGCGATTTATAGCCAACTTATTCAGCAAAATCTCCTACTGGAGGACAGCTTTAGGGGAAAGTCTTGTCGAGTTAACTTGCGTCTGATCCCTACTGGAGCAGACGCAATATTAGGTAATTTGTCGGTTTTAGGCGGAGACAGCCGTTTGTGCGCAGCTACGAAGCGCGCGGTGGCACAGGTGAACAGTTTCCCGCTGCCTAAAGACCCTGACATTATCGAAAAAGTTAAGAATATCAATTTAACCGTAGTACCTGAGTAATAAGGAAAAGCTTGTGTTAAAGCGACTAGTATTAGGATGTATGCTCACCGTGATGAGTGCGTTTCAAGTAGCCAATGCGGCACTGGAACTTGTGATTACAGATGGTATCGATTCGGCTCGTCCAATCGCTATTGTGCCGTTTAAATGGGAAGGCAGCACTAAGTTGCCTGAAGATGTCTCTGCGGTGATCGCATCGGATCTTCAACGCAGTGGTAAATTTAGCCCAGTGGCGACCAGCAAAATGCCACAAACACCCTACAGCGATGCCGAAGTAGACTTTAATGCTTGGACTGGTTTAGGCGTGGATGCTTTAGTTACCGGCTCAATCTCGCAAGATGCCAAAGGCGACTATGTGATTAACTACCAACTTGTTGATGTGGTTCGTGGTCAACTAACTCAAGGTCAAAGCAAGGCGCTTAGCGATGATGGTCAGTTGGTGCTATCGAAAGATCATGTACTATTTAACAAGCGAGCGACGGTACCGGGTAAACGCATGAGAGAGTACGCTCACCGTATCTCTGATCTGGTTTATGAGGCACTTACTGGTGAGAAGGGCGCATTCCTGACTCGTATCGCCTATGTGGTGGTGAATGATAAAGATCAGTTCCCGTACCAGCTACGTGTTTCTGACTACGATGGTTACAACGAGCGCCTTGTGCTTCGTTCTAAACAACCTTTGATGTCACCAGCATGGTCACCAGATGGTAAAAAACTGGCTTATGTTAGCTTCCAAAATGGCCAAGCTGAAATCTTCATCATGAACATCTACACAGGTGAGCGTGAGAAAGTTACGTCATACCCTCGTCACAATGGTGCGCCAAGATTCTCTCCGGACGGTTCTCAGCTCGCACTCGTGTTGTCGAAAACAGGCAGCTTGCAGGTATACACGCTAGACCTGAATACTCGTAAATTGACTCAAATTACCAGCGGTCGAGCGAACAATACTGAACCGTTTTGGCATCCAGATGGTAAATCTCTCATCTTTACTTCGGATCGGGGTGGAAAACCTCAGATTTATCAAGTAGATTTGGCAAGCGGATCAACCAAACGTATTACATGGCAAGGGAGCCAGAATCTAGGTGGTCAAATTACCCCTGATGGTCGCTTCCTGGTAATGGTCAATCGTAGCAACACAGGTTTCAACCTAGCTAAGCTAGATCTTGAAACGGGCGCTATGCAGACGTTGACCAAAACGTTGCTAGATGAGTCTCCAAGCATCGCGCCAAATGGCGGTATGGTGATTTACAGCTCTATCTACAACAAAACCAATGTTCTTTCTATGGTGTCTATTGATGGACGCTTTAAAGCAAGGTTACCGGCAACAAATGGTCGAGTTCGTGCTCCAGCATGGTCACCGTTTTTGTAGCAAGTAAGTATCAATAATAAAGGAAACTATAACAATGCAACTAAACAAAGTTCTTAAAGGGCTTCTAATTGCGCTACCAGTTCTAGCGGTTACAGCATGTAGCTCAAGTGACGATGCGGCAAATGCTTCTGGTTCTACTGAGACAAACCAAACTCAAACTGTAGACAACACAGTTGTTTCACCAATCGACCAAAACGGCCTATTGTCTGAGCAAGAGCTAAAAGAGCAAGCACTACGCGAAACTCAAACTATCTACTTTGCTTTCGACAACGCAACTATCGCTAGTGATTACGAAGAAATGCTAGCAGCACACGCAGCATACCTAAGCAAAAACCCAGCTCTAAAAGTCACTATCGAAGGTCATGCGGATGAGCGTGGTACTCCTGAGTACAACATCGCACTAGGTGAGCGTCGTGCTAACGCAGTTGCTAAATACCTAGAAGCTCTTGGTGTTCAAGCTGACCAAATCTCTATCGTAAGCTACGGTGAAGAGAAACCACTTCTTCTAGGTCAATCAGAAGATGTATACGCTAAGAACCGCCGTGCAGTTCTAGTGTACTAATTGAGGAAAACCTCATGTTCAGTAACCTTAAGCGCATTGTTACGCTAACGTTACTGGCAAGTGCAGCGAGTACTGTTCTCGCTGCACCAGCTCCAGTATCCGACCTAAGCGGTAGCAATTCCGCCACTTCTTCGTCTTCAGTTCGTAGCAACGAAACTGATGTTCAGCGCTTAGAGCGCCTATTGGAAAACCGCAATCGTGTTCAGTTGCAAATGCAGCAACAATTAGACGATATGGCTAATGAAATTAGCGATTTGCGTGGCCAGCTTGAAAAAAGTACCTATGATATGCAGCAGATGTTGCAGCGTCAGCGAGAGTTATTTATTGAACTCGATAAAGTACGAGCTCAAGCGGCAGCCCCAGTAGCTAAGACAGAACAGACAGATTCAGCGGCTAACACTGGTGGTACATTTAGCTCTGATATCGATGAGCAAACAGCGTATCAAAACGCAGTAGACTTGATTCTTAAGAAACGAGACTATACGGGTGCGATTGCTGCTTTTCAGCAGTTCCAGAAAGACTATCCAGATTCGAGTTTCACGCCAAACTCTCACTATTGGCTTGGCCAACTTTACTTTGCTAAGAAGCAAGATAAAGACGCAGTGAAGAGCTTTGCTGCCGTGGTGACTTACAAAGATTCAAACAAGCGTGCGGATGCACTGGTTAAACTTGGTGAAATCGCCGAGCGTAACAACAATGCTGCCCAAGCGAAAAAGTACTTCCAACAAGTGGTTGACGAGTACCCGAACAGTGCTTCGGCTAAGCTAGCGAACACCCGCTTGAATTAATAATAATTGCCATGAAAAGGAGCGCTCGTCGCTCCTTTTTTCTTTCCTGTCTATCTTATTACTAGGGAAACTGGAATAGACTCGCTTGTTGAGGTTACAATACGCGGATTACCGGAAGTTGCGTAGAGCAAGAGCAATGAGCCACATATTAGATACGATTGAAACAGTTTACCCTTTCCCTCCAAAGCCAGTACCGCTGACATCTGAACAAAAACAAGCGCATGTTGAAAACATCAAAGCGCTGCTTAAAGAAAAAGATGCGGTCCTAATTGCCCACTATTACACTGACCCTGAAATTCAGGCGTTAGCAGAAGAGACGGGTGGTTTTGTTGGCGACTCCCTCGAAATGGCTAAGTTTGGCAACCGCCACCCAGCGAGCACCCTAATCATCGCTGGTGTTCGCTTTATGGGTGAATCTGCCAAGATTCTTACGCCTGAAAAACGTATTTTGATGCCGACCTTAGAAGCCGAGTGTTCACTTGACCTTGGTTGTCCAGCGGATAAGTTTACTGAATTCTGTGATGCACACCCTGACCATACCGTTGTGGTTTACGCCAATACTTCGGCGGCGGTTAAAGCACGTGCTGATTGGGTTGTGACATCAAGTATCGCACTAGAGATTGTTGAGCACTTAGATTCTGAAGACAAGCCAATCATCTGGGGTCCAGACCGCCATTTAGGTTCTTACATCGCGAATAAAACTGGCGCAGACATGTTGCTTTGGCAAGGTGAGTGTGTTGTTCACGACGAGTTTTCCGCCGACGCTTTACGCAAGATGAAAGGTCTTTACCCAGAAGCCGCGATTTTGGTTCACCCTGAGTCTCCGGCAAGCGTTGTTGAACTCGCAGACGCAGTGGGTTCAACCAGTCAGCTAATCAAAGCGGCAAAAGAGTTGCCACAGCAGAAGATGATCGTTGCAACGGACAAAGGTATCTTCTTCAAGATGCAACAGTTGGTTCCTGAGAAAGAACTGATTGAAGCGCCAACAGCAGGGGCGGGCGCGACATGCCGCAGCTGTGCACATTGTCCTTGGATGGCGATGAATGGCCTGAAAGCGATCGAATCGGCGCTACGTGATGGCGGTAAAGAGCATGAAATCTTTGTTGATGAAGAAGTTCGTGTTAAGTCACTGATCCCATTGAACCGTATGCTCGACTTCGCTGAGCAACTGAATATGCAAGTGAAAGGCAACGCGTAAACGTAGAGTGTTGTCACAGATATAAAAACCAGCTTTCGTGGCTGGTTTTTTTATACTTGTGCTTGGGTTTAAATAACCATTCGTGAGTTAGAGGTAAGGAGCACCATGTCTCTTTGGTTAACGTTTAAAAAATGGTTGAATTCCAACCTGTTTAATCTGAGCAATCGCAACCTTGCGCTCTTGGTTGTTGCCTATATTGTTGTTTCTTGGTCGCTACTTAGCCTGAGTGGTGAGCATGCACTCACTTCAGAACCTTCGACCTTTATCTATTTTTTGATGGTGACGGCATCGACGGTGGGTTATGGCGACCATTCACCACAAACCTCGCTCGGTAAGTGGATTGTCGCATTGCTTGTTATTCCGGGTGGATTAACCCTGTTTGCGGCTTTAATTGGACGCTTAGCAGGCGGCGCCGTGGATTACTGGCGTGCAGGTGTATTAGGAAAACGGAGAGTTGGTGTGGAAAATCATATATTGCTTTTAGGATGGAATGGACAACGCACTATTCACCTGATTCGAATGCTGCAACATGAAGAAGAGGGAAAGCGCCCGATTGTGTTGTGTAGTCGTTCGGATATTGAAAACCCACTTCCTGGTGAAATTGGATTCGTCAAAGTGACCAGTTACACCGACACACAAGAGATGGAAAAGGCCGCAATTGATAAGGCTGGCTGTATTGTGGTTGATAATTTGGAAGACGATATTACTCTTTCGGCCGCTCTCTACAGCGCCAATGTCAATCCTAGTGCGCATCTACTCGCCTATTTTAAAGATGAGGCGTTGAGCCGACTGCTAAACCAGCACTGCCCGAATGCTGAGTGTATTCCAGCAGTAGGGGCAGAGATGCTTGCAAAGGCAGCGGTTGACCCAGGTTCGAGTGCGCTTCATCAAGAGCTGTTAGCGTCGACTCGAGGTATGACGCAATATTCCACCGTCTATCCGCAATCTATGTCACCGATTAAGGTCGAACTGGCCTTCGACTATATGAAGCGCCACTTTCACTCAACCTTGATTGCTTTAGATGTAGGAAAAGGAATAGAACTCAATCCGGATCTGGAGCGTGAGATTGTCGCCGGAGCCAAGATTTTTTATATCGCTGACGAGCGAATAGAGAATTTTGAGTGGGAAAAACTCAGCTAGTATCAATGGCCGTTCGGCTTTGCGAGCGGCCATTTTCAATAGTGTTACTCTTGTTCAGCCAGCATTGAGCCGCGCATAGCCAGTCCGCACAGCATGGTTGGAATTGCGTTGAAGATCTCTTCAAACTGTTCTAGACCTTCAATCCCTTGCTCAGACAATGTAGCGATTGAGGTCTCTGGATCGTAAAGCATACTTAGCGATAACAGCACGCCGCCAAGTAAGGCGTTGTCTTCGCTGTCTTCTGGCATAATGGTTTCCCAATCATCACGAGAAAGCTGCCAGCCTTGCAATACGCCTTCACAAAAGTCGCGAGTGGCTTCAGTGACGATATCTTCTTCATCTAGTGCGCAGCCTTCTGGCCACTGCCACTGGTTCGACAGTAGAGCAGGGCGGTATGCATTCCATAACGCTATAATCTGCTCAACATAGCTCTCGAGCTGCTCGCCATCACTAAAAGGCGCCACTTCTTCACCCCCCCATAGGAAAGGTAGCCATTCATGGGGAGTAAGGATATGAGGCGCGGCTGCCATGGCAGTAATAAAACCATGGGTCTTCGCTTCGTTGATGAGCTTACCTTCAAGCTCTGGTAATGCGAGCAGTTGTTGTAGAGTCAATTTAGACACCCTATTAAAATCAGGACATGTGATATGGCAATGGTAACAGCCCAGACTTGGGAGAAAAAGGTTGCTGTCACGATATATTCGCTATAATTTTTTATAAACAGTCAAAATTCAAAGATTTATGGATATACGTTCATCACTGAAACGGAAGAGCATCGTCGCCCTAGCAGTTTACCTCGCTATAGTGATTACCTTAATTGGTACCATTAGCTATTTGGTGGTAGAGCCTCCTACGCGTGAACAACTAGAAATGAATCTCGATTTGCGAACTCAGCTCATCTCGTCGCAGATTGGGGAGCCAATTAACAGTTCTCTGGGGATCTTGCAGGGAATTGTGAGTTTGGGCAGCAACCCCGATGATCAAGAACATCAGGCCGCGATGCTATATAACCTCTTCTCTCTGATTGATGGCGTTACCGTTAGCGGCGGTTTGTGGCCAGTGCCGCCCTCCATTGATCAGGATGCTGGGCTTAAAAGCCTTTTCTTTAACCGAGCTAATGATGGGCAGGTGGATCGGATTTTGTCGTGGGATAACCCTGAATCCAGTGGATACGATCAGGAATCGTGGTACGCTTCTGTCGTCGAAAAACCGATTGGTACCGTTTCTTGGTCCCCGGTTTATATTGACCCTTTTACCCATGTTCAGATGATTACCGCTTCTTCGCCTTACTACGTCAATGGTGTCTTTGCTGGCGTGGCGACGGTAGATATCTCACTACAAACACTCGTTGAATTTGTTCGCTTACATGCTGAGGAGTATGACTTAGGGGTTCTCCTGAGGGACGGCTACGGTGACGTGATCATGGAATATAACTTTCAGTTGGCAGATGGTATCTATATTAGCCAGCATCAGTTCGGGGATTTCAACTGGAGCGTCGATGTGGTCAACGCCAAACGCTTAGTGGACGAACAGGTTTATGATGTAGTGTCTAAGGTTGAAGCCGCGATCGTACCGATCATGCTTGTTTGTGTCATGCTAGGTTACTTCCTTATCAACCGTTTTCTCATTACGCCAATCAGTGTCATCGCCCGCAGTGTTGATATGTCTAAAGAGGGCGGTAGCATCGACATCCGCTACAACAGCAATGATGAGATTAAGTATTTGATCGATTCGTTCAACCAAAAAACGGTCTACTTAGAAGCAGAAAAAATCAAGGCTCAAGCCTCTACAAAAGCGAAAAGTGCTTTTCTTGCGACTCTGTCTCATGAGATTCGAACCCCAATGAATGGGGTGCTGGGCACCGCGCAGATCTTACAGAAGACAGAGCTCAACCAAGAGCAGCGCAAACACCTAAAAACACTCTATGAGTCAGGGGAGCACATGATGACCTTGCTGAATGAGATCCTCGATTTCTCTAAAGTAGAGCAAGGGCACCTTGAGCTTGAGTACCATCCATTCCCGTTGGAATCGATCATCGACAGCGTAAACAGCGTTTACTACACCTTGTGTGCAGAGAAGGGGCTGCAATTTAAAGTCTATTCTGAAGTTCCAACAACGCGTTGGTATAAAGGTGACAAAGCTCGTTTGCGGCAGATTTTATTCAACCTGCTCAACAATGCAGTTAAGTTTACCTCACGAGGCTACGTTGAGGTCTATTTCAAAGAAGAACAGCGCAACGCTCGAAATTACCTACTGATCCGAGTGAGAGATACCGGCATAGGCATTAAGAAAGATGCCCAGCAGAAAGTATTTAAGCCGTTTGAACAGGCAGAATCTTCCACCACTAGGCGCTTTGGTGGTACAGGGCTTGGTCTAGCGATCGTAAAACAGCTATGTGAACTTATGGAGGGGGAAGTACGGCTTACCAGTGAGTTAGGGATTGGTTCGAGCTTTGAAGTTTCACTCTGTATTGAGCAGTGCCAGCCAGTGTTCTCTGAGTTGATTGAACATCGCAAGCTGGATTACAACGGCTTAAAAGTGCTGATTGTTGAAGATAATCGAACCAATGCAATTATCCTGAATACCTTTATGACCAACAAAGGGTTTACTTGTGAGTGTGTAGAGAACGGTGAACTGGCGGTACATGCTATTGCAACAGGAAGCTATGACTTGGTGCTTATGGATAACCATATGCCTGTCATGGATGGCGTAGAAGCAACTTCGGCAATCAGAAGCCTAGCGGGCTCTCAGAGTGAGATCTTAATCTTTGGATGTACGGCCGATGTGTTTAAAGACACGCGTGAACGAATGTTTGGCGCAGGAGTGAACTACATTGTTTCTAAACCGATAGACGAAACTGAGTTGGATGATGCCCTGCTAAGCCACTCAGATAAGTTATATCAGTTCAAGTCAGAGCTATTCCGCTGCTCAAAGGAAAATACTGCACTCAAGCTTGAAGAGCCTTTGATGATGTTTTTCATGGCGATTGAAAATCAAGAACTCGCAGAGGCGCAGGAACGTTTAGGCTCAATAAAACAGCAGCTTGAAGGCATGGCTGTTCCTTTGCTTCAGGAAAATATCGATACCATTTCATCCTGTTTGGCCGCAGGAGAACTCCCCAACCAAGATGACTTAGATGTCCTTGCTGTACAAATGAAAGACTACTGTAATTAAATTACACCAAGTTGAGTGTTTTTTAATCTAGATTTCAATAGGTAGCGAATTTATCTAACTTAATCACCAAAAGTGGTTGTTTATTTACCACTTGAGTTTAACTTCAGCATCCAATTCTGAATAATTAGTGCTCTAATAGCGACATAAACCAGTGTGCTTTCTGGTTGTGGTTGAAAGTTTTATTGTGTCGTTGTTTTTGTAGTAATTTATGTTGAGGTAAGGGTAAAAATGAAAGCTCGTGGGCCTTTTTGCATCCGTAACGCGGCTGCAGATACGTTTGCAATGGTAGTGTTCTGTTTTGTATCTGGAATGATCATTGAGATCTTTATTTCAGGAATGACTTTTGAGCAATCGCTGGCATCAAGAACGCTTTCTATTCCTGTCAATATCGCCATTGCGTGGCCATATGGGCTTTTCCGTGACTTTATGCTTCGTCAGGGCCGACGCATTTCAGACTCTGGTGTGGCGAAAAACCTAGCTGACCTCATCGCTTATGTTCTGTTCCAGTCTCCGGTTTATGCTGCCATCCTGTTCACGGTAGGCGCTTCAACGGATCAAATTATTACGGCTGTAACGTCTAACGCTATTGTCTCTTGTGGCATGGGCGTACTGTACGGTTACTTCCTTGATATGTGCCGCAAGTGGTTCCGAGTACCGGGCTACTATCAACAAGCCTAGTTGGTAAGCCGCAACCGCTTCAGTTGGACTAATCATGAACGAATTAGCTAGTAAGTGAGCAAACAAGCCAACAACAGCGCTTTTTTTCGGGATTGGGCTTGACCTAACTTAATAGAATCATTAAATTAGCGCCTCGTTGGTTAACGAAACCAACCTACAATACGGTGAGTTGTCCGAGTGGCTGAAGGAGCACGCCTGGAAAGTGTGTATACGGCAACGTATCGAGAGTTCGAATCTCTCACTCACCGCCATATTCTATAAGGTCTGATTTATCAGGCCTTTTTTCATATCTGAATGTTCTAAAAGATAGCAAGAGCCCACACTGGAGCTCACACATGCTATCAAACCATCGATTACCCTCACGCAAAGCATTGTATCTTTTTACCAGTAGAACAGCAGCCTGTTCGACCAACTAAAGCCATTACCAAGCCAGAGCTTAAGTCGCTTTTACAGGCTCAGCGTCACCGTGAACCTTTTATGAGTAAGAACTCTTTCCTACCTAAAACTTTTCACACTGGCTGACATCTAGAACGTAATCTCGAAGTAAATTCTTTTTGTAGCCGATCTTTTTCGGGCAAAGCACATAGCCGTTATCAGGAATGATCTTGTGAAGTAAGATGATGTTAGAGATGAAAGCGAAGCCACCACCAATCGCTACCAAAATTAGTACACCTTTGTAATACTTCCGTAGTTTAATTTCCCTAGATAATTGAAAAATCCGCTTTTGCCTAACGCATAAAATCACGTTATATATACTAAAAAACCCTGCAAAAGAACCGATAAGAAAACTAGCACCAAAGAAAGCTGACATAACATATAATGGATCTCCGATTAGTTCAGGAGATGGCGTTATCATCTGTTTAATGAATAAAGTCCAGCCCCCCCATATACATAAAGAGCTAATCAGAGGCATAAGGATAGATGCGGCTATAATGAAAAATAACTTTTGGCTCTTACTCATTTCATTTGATTTTTGATCAGTCACAGAACTCATTGGCAACTGCCTCTACTAGTTTGGTCTCAAAGTCAGTTAATTTATCCACTCCCCATACGATAGCACTAGACACGGCTAGAACCATCAAGCTAGCAACAACAGTAGGGGGTACAAATAACCCGCCAACTAATGCTACCCCTACAACAGCAACGGCATGAACCCAAAGCTTAGCTTCATCAATTTTAAAGAACTTTTGAGCCATCCAGCTTGTAGCTTTAGAAACGCCTTTTCTTCCATGAAACAAGACATACTAATCGATAGCCCATGAAGGAAAGTTGGCAACCTCAATACAGCATAACGTCCTTGTATTAGTTCATGTTTCTGTAGTTTTAAAACCGACCAAACCATAACGAATAAGAAGAAAAAGAATAGGCTCGATATTGCCAACCATCCAGAAACGATAAGAAACATTAAGACAATAATATTTTCCAAATTTGCTCCTAACTAGCTAGAGTAGTTAATCATTTTGGGATTTTAGCGTTTGGCACAGATCTTCAGTTATTGCATAGGTTCGGCTAGAGTAACGACTGGAGAGCTTGCGTTCACTTTTGCATTCCACATAGTTAGCTACGTTAGCTTGAGCTTGGCTATACGTTCCCATCGCAAACAATGGCGAAACCACTATCGCGATAACTAATATAGCTGTTTCAGGCTTGCCAATAGCCAATGAGGGTGCTAGAGAATGCTTTATGTGGTAAAGCATGAGATAGAAAAAAACCAATAACATCCCATAGCTCCCCCACATATTAAGTAAGCTATCTACTTTAATTATATTCCCATCAGAAAATGCAGTGGAAACCTGCCTGTATGTTAAAAATAAGCCGAAAAGGCTAACTAACGCACAACCAATAATCCGCACATAGTTCACTGAAAATACTCCTTAACGGCATTGGTAAAATCTTTTGAATACCCAAGGTGTTCATCAATAGCATCTACAGCTATACCTAAACCGAAAGAACTTATCGCAAAAATTGTACCTGTAGCCAAAATGCCAATTGTTGCAGGGACAAAGGCTGCCGTAAGCAATGCTGCACCTCCCAATGAAATAAAGCCTTCACGCCAAAGAATAAGGCTCAGCGTCACCGTGAACCTTTTATGAGTAAGAACTCTTTTCTACCTAAAACTTTTCACACTGGCTGACATCTAGAACGTAATCTCGAAGTAAATTCTTTTTGTAGCCGATCTTTTTCGGGCAAAGCACATAGCCGTTATCAGGAATGATCTTGTGAAGTAAGATGATGTTAGACACGAAGGCAAAGCCACCGCCTATGATTGTTACTATAAGAAAAAATTTCTTTATATTTTGCAAAGTAAAATAACGCATTGTCATAGGTTGAGGAGTCAACGTTATTTCAGCTTGTTTATACCAAACGTATATGATTAAAGGCAAGGATAGTAAAGTGGTCATGCCAAGAATAGAACCAGACACTCCAAAGATTATTGACATAAAATATAGTGGGTCAGCAACTAATGCCGATGAAGGATTAAAAATTTGTGCGATATAAAATTGCCAATAAACCCACCAAGTAATAACCGACATTGCAAATGCAGTTAAAACAAAAGCGACACAACCTATTTTATTCGCCATCAAATTCATCAACTACAGCCTCCACTAATCTTTTTTCAAAATCGGTCTCTTTATCAATAAGCCATACCCCAAAAGCAGAGAAAGCAAGGATACTTAAATAAACGGGAACAGTTACAGGAAGTGATAGCAATCCAGCTCCAAATGCGACTATTTTACCCAAGACTAGAGCTGTGCCAGCAACGCTTACCGCATTAACCAAAAGCTTAGCTTCATCAACACCTAATTCTCTTAGTGTATAGTCATCGGTTAATAAATATTTAAGGCCATTGATCCCTGAGCCAATAAGAAATTCGGCTGGGGCATAAGTTTTAACATAGCGGGTCATGCCTTTCACGGAATCAAGAGCACCTATCCCCATTTTCACCACTTGAGCATTATCGGCACGGAAAACGCCGCCATGCAGAATCGTCTGTTTGAACTTATCGTAATTATTTAAAAAGAGATACTCGACACCATCGACGTTTCTGACTATCGCAGTCACACCTAAACCACCAAGTGCTTTGGCGGTTTCTCTGGCATTATACAAGCCTGTTAGCGAGTCCTTGACCGTCTTAACATCACCATTAAAGTCCCAAATCTCGAATAGCTTTTTCCATTCTTCAGGCGTAAAGATCGCGATCTCTGCTGTCTGACTGCGATAAATCACCTCTATCTGTTTTTCACCTTCTTTCGCGGTAAAGTCATAAGGAGGCCAATAAGCATTTTTAGGGTCTATCTGAGGAGTAGCAGCTTGAGAAGCCGTAGATGCATTTGAGGGGCTTAATTGCTGGCTATTAAGGCTTTGGTTCGAAGGTGCTGACGTCATCGAAACACCTGAACCAAAACTTACATTTTCTCCCACATTAACCGAACTATTTGACTCAAGAATGAAGTTATCTGGGCAATTACACAGAATTTGATATCCACTTAGTGCCGCTTGCTGCCCATTAGGAAGATAGACTTTGTTACCATTGCCGACAGGAACAATAATCCCTTTACCTTTACAGCTTTTACGCCCAGAGGCGCAAGAGCCGTATTGATGAATAGAGGTTGCAGGCTTCCCTTCAACAATCACATCATTATGACCTTCGAGTACAACACCGCCTGTTGTGGTTCCTGTCCCTTTAGTAACAAACTTCATAACAATACTCTTTGGTTAATGTTGAATGGTTTTCCAGCCTAATAATAGGAAACACGATGAAGCGTAGCGCTCTTCTTGAATCGAGGGGGAGTGCTCTGGGCATTGAAAATTGATTTTTTTGAAATGTTGAATTGCGAGATCATTTATCGTTTTATGATTCATCTTATTCACTTCTCTGACAAGAGTCAGATAGTCTCCAACTTCGGTATCAAATAGCTCGCTGATGAGCTTGAAATTCGAACTAGGGAATGTAATCGTTTCTTCCTTCCCTATTTCAATGAGCGTATCTAAAGAAACGTCTAAGTGATACGACACTGGCGCAAATATTCCGTTACGACTAAGGAGCGTTCCATCAGCAGAAGAGGCAAATCCAAAAATGAGGGAGAAACCAAACATGTCATGCCCGTAGTTAAATTTCATATTGATCGACATTTCTAAACGATTGAGATCGGAGAACGAATAAACCTTCCACTTTCCTTTTAAAGCTTCGTCACCATTTGCGTTCATACGTATACATTGAATATAAGCATCCAATTTTGAACAAAACAGAGCAAGCCCACTCCTATACCCCGCTTTGCCAATCCAAGAAGTTTCTAGCCAAGGCTTGTTAGAAATTGTTCGATCTTCTCTCGCTATACACCAAAGTGGCAGCTCAGCTTGATAGTTGTTGCCATTGGGCAGATAAAACGCGACTTTCTGATTCTTCATATGATTAATAGTGACTAAAACAAAAATCCCATCAGACTACAAAACCGGTTTAAAAGTAAGGTTAGCTTATACAAATAATTGAGTATTCCTTAGAGATAAAACGGAAAATGTGATTCCCATTCAAAGAGTTGAGCTAAGACTTAAGGTGTCTGTCCCTGCAACTTTTGCTGCAACTTTCTAGTGAGTCGTTTTTATGGCGCGGGATCAAGCGACCCAACGGAGTGGCGATGAACAAGACAGCCGATTGCTCGTCATTATGGCCTACACATAGGCATGAACCATGCGATGAGTGATGAAGAAAATGCTATTTATTTCAATGTAGGCAGTGGTTTTTGATGAGCCACCGAATCAGACTAACGAAGAGGCTGCATATAAGCAGCCTCTATGGTATTACCTACCGATAACCATCAAATCGATAAATTTGATCTAGGATTTCCCCTTGTCCGGAGCTGACATCGGGCCATGTGATGTCATACCAGAAGGTTTTGAACGATAAGTCGCTACTGCCTGAATTAATTAGCTCGTTAAGTTCATACGACCCAGTGTATTCTGGGTGGGTTACTTCTATCGTTAACCGCCCATCTACTACATACCAAGTAAAACCAAACTCACCATCTTGTGCATCGACAAACGCACCTTCTCCATTGGGTTTAAAGTAGACTTGCTCCTCTTCAACAAAGATCCGTTGACCATTGCTATCTGCGTAATGACCGACGAGCCAGTTGCCGCGAACATTGGGGTTTATACCAGCAAGCAACTCGGCGTTGAGCTTACTGCCATCACCCATCTGTTGATAACAGCTGACCAAGGCTGAATCATAATCTTGCAATGTGCCATATGCAGCTGGTTTGTCTTTGTCTTCATCCCACGGGGAGTTTTGTACAGAGCAACTGTTGGCCATGGACACATTCGGCTCGTAGGTGGTCAGTTCCATACCACTGATCTCACTAAACTCTACACCATCGTCTTGCCACCTAAAGAAGCCAAGTAAACTAAACTTCCCTCCTTGCTGGGCGATGTAGGCGAAATACTCTTGGTCACCACCGTTATTAATCGACACTATACCATTATCATCAATCGCCCAGCTAAAGGTGTCTCGGTAACCATCTGATTCATAATAATCGCCGCTGCCGTTGGCGAGGAACTTATAGCTAAGCCAGAAGGTATCGCTCTCCTGATAGTGCAACGTTCGTCCTTCTAAATAGCTGCTATCGATACCGATGTAACCGCAGATATACGCTGCTGCTAGATAGTCACTATACTCATCAACGTCACCTTGGAGCAGTAAGTTTTGCGATTCACAAAGGCGATAGCTAGGATTTAGGACTTGCTCTAAACGCTGCTCTGCCACCTGCTGATCGGTAAACAATTGACCAAGGTTACTGGTCCAGCTAAAGCGTTGTGGAACCATGTCTAAGTTATACATATCTATGCGTTGGCGATAGTAAGCACTCGGTGTTGGTTGGATATTATTGCCGTCAATCGGAGCGGTTAAGATAAGATCCGGACCGTTGCTGACAACATAGCTGTCGGGCAAAACACCATCGTCGGTTAAGGTAAGAGGAACCACGGTTGGCGTACCATCGGTCAAGCGTGGGTCTTGAGTAACCGCAAACCATTGACGTGGGGAGCCGTCTGCTAAGTATTGGAAAGTCTCGTTGGGCAATGAAGCGGCATAACGATTCAAGCCTGGAATGATTGAACCATCTATGTCGTACATCGATGTTCCACCAGAGCGAGCTGCTTCGATTCTTTCCGCAAGTTGAGAGACATCGGTGCTACCCCATTCATCAAAAGAGAGGGTTGTCCAAATATCATCTTGTTGGCGGCTGTAGATGCGATAAGACTGACCTATGTTGTCACTTGCTGCAGTAAAGTTGTAATCATCTAGCGCCAGATGTGCCCAAGTGACATACTCATTGCGTTCAGTGTCAGAAACATCATAAGCGTCCATTTGCCACCAGTGGAAGCGATAACCCTCTGGCGACTGTTCATCCACTCGTTTGGTGTTGTCATCAGCAAGCACAAATCGTTGGCCGAAATGTTGCTGACTTCCATCAGGGCGGGTAAGTATTTGATAGTCGTACCAATAGCTAGTTAAGTTGTCCCAATTGTTCGCAGTGTAGTTAAAGTCGGCGTACTCCTCATGAATACCATCTTGTGGATTATCCCAGATCGGACGGGCATACCCATACTCATAGCTACCATCCTGATTGTTGGTGAGGCTTAAAACTGTGTTGATGGTGCCATCGGCCTCCCAATCTTGCTTATCTTCGACTTCAATATCGATAAGGTCCTGGATCACGGTACGATTATGGCTGATATAATCTTGTGGCTGTGTTTGGCCGTTATTTAAGTCGAATCCTGCTACCACAAACTGCTTCATTGTCGTGGTCACGACTTGCTGGTTGTTATTGGTCGCAATGTTTAGGTTAAAGTGCTGAATGGTATCGATGCCTGTTAATTCAGTGGGGTGCTGACGTGAGCTGAAATCAAGTCGGTCAAACTCACGTTGACCATCACCATTGACTCCTCCTTCAGGGCTGGCATCGCTTTCGTCGACATAACGCCAAAATGTTTCAGTGTTACCACTAGGGCTGCGGCTGCCAATATCAAGCAGTTGCCCCTCGAACTGTGCGTTGCCATCGAGATTAAAGTCAAAGCTAAATTCGTGGACTCGGGTAAAGTTTCCTGCCAAAGCCCATTCGCGACTCTCGGTTTGACCATAGACTTGGTGGTCATCTGCGGTGTAAAGGTGGTTGAGCGTTGTGCGCAGCGAGCCATCATTTAATTGCTCGACTCGTTTGCTAACAGCAACATTAAGCAACATAGGTTGTCGATGATTGATGTTAAGTACGGCTCGATGTGCGCCGTTGCTTTGATAAGTGTCGGCGACGGATTTGGTGCTGTCATCAGGGTAGGCGTCGCTGTTATCCCCCACGTTATCCTTATCTTGGTCTGCCCATTCGGTTGGATCGTCGTCGAATAGGTCGGCATTATCACCTACTTGGTCACCATCGTTGTCGGCCCACTCTTCGCTATCGTTGGGGAATAGATCGATAATACTGTCTACACCGTCCCCGTCGTGGTCACCTGCGATATTGGGATTGTTAGCCTCACTATCTTGTTCGTCTGGATAGCCGTCGTTATCATCATCCAAATCAGCATTGTCACCTACACCATCCAAATCAAAGTCTTTTATCTCATTGGGGTTAAAAGCGAATGCATCTTGGTTGTTACCCACACCATCACCATCGCTATCCAACCATTCATCTCCATCATTGGGAAAGGCATCGAGCGAGTTTGGCACACCGTCTCCATCATCATCCAAGGGGGGATTATCCTGACTAGGAGGCTGGACCGGCGCTGGTGTATTGGCGAGCTGGTCCTCTTCGGTGTTATCTAACACCTGTTTGATTTTGTTGCTCACCGCTTCAACGACCATGAGTTCAGGAACCGTTTGACTCGCGTTGCTTCCCGCACTTTGTACATCCTGAACCAGATTGACCATTTGTTGTGGGGTAGAAGGTAATACCTGCTCGGATTTGACGATGTTTTGTGCCGCAAATGTCGATTTCTCGTTGCGAGTGGCGGGGTCAAGGTAGTCATCAAATAGAGCGTCAGGATCAAGCCCAAGTAAACTGGCTGCTTCATTAGCCGCTTGTTGCTTGAGCTGCTGATATTGCTCGGGGTCAGATAGTGCCGTCGGGTTCTTGTTCATGATTAGGTTGACCATCGACGACAGTGGCGTAATGTTGGCTTCGCCGGCGGGCGCAGAAAGTACCATGCTGCCTTGCATCACTTGACCACCGGGATTTGAGTTATTGATGGTGTCTTCATCGATTGTTTCACCAGCAATAGCGTGCACCACGATTTGATATTTTTGATAGTCTGGGATCGCAGAGACATCGAGCAACGCCACGCCACCTTCACCGGTTATTGCGCTCGGTTCACTTTCTGCGTCATGCAGGAAGTCTTGGTTAATATCGAGCCATACCTTCGCGTTACGTAAGTAACCATCGATGGCTTTGACTGAGTATTGTGTTGCCGTGGTGGAGCCTGTGGAAGAGGGGTTATCTCCGCCACTGTCACACCCGACTAACAACAGGGCACCAGTTAATCCTAGCGCCAAGGCGACCTTGTTGACTCTCATTTTGCCTCCCTAGCAATTGCGCACTTCATTGGGTCACAATCAGCTTAGAAAGCAGTCAGTTAAAGCTCATCACCCATTTGGGGGATGAATGATTCTTAACTGCGCTCGGCTTGATTTATATCAATTCCGCTAGACGTGAAGGAGGGCTTATCCATCGCTCAGTTGGTGCCGGTTTACGCTCAAAAAAATAACGACTCAGCAGTTGATTTTGATGGCGACAGTCGGTCTTGTGTAAGATTTGTTTGATTTGGCTGCGCACTGTCTCTTTCGATACATTACGTATTTTGGCGACCTCGCTGCCATCGTAGCCTTGTGACAGCAAGTAGAGGACTGCCAACTCCGCGCTGGTTAACAGTTCTAATGGCAATCCTGGAGAGGTGTGTGTGGTTAATTGAGCAAAGCGGTTCTCCATCTCGCGCTCCTCTAACCAAAAGTTGCCCCAACAACCTAGAAACTGCCAAACGTTTTGCAACTGAGATTGGTCACGCGGACTTAACCTCGCGTCGCCATGGCTACTTAGCATCAGGTAGTGTCCATGGTTTAGACGTACCAATCCACTATGAGAATGGTGAAGGTCAAGTGTGGGTACCAAAATATCTTGAAAAATTGGGTCGCGAATGGTTTTTACCGGTAGCATCTGTTGCATGTACGTTAAGTCTCCCATCAATCCCATCTTCATGTAGTGGTGAAAAAAAGCATCATGGTCGATGTGTTGCTGATAGATAGCCATTTGACGCATAGAAAAACCATGAACATATTGGTAGATGGGGGTTTGACTGGCGTCGATAATCATTAGCACAAAATAATCCAATCCCAATCGATTCAGCTCGGAGGTGAGTAAATACTCTAATTTATGGCCGGACAAATTGACGTATGTTGACCGTTGCATGCAGTCATTCATTGGCACCACCTTGATTTGCATCCCACCTGAATCGTGGGTATTGACTCGCTACCCTAATGACAAAACTAGCCAAAAATAAGCAATATCAATACAACCTAGATCAAACTATTGAAATACCAAACATAAAAAGCCCCAATTGATTGACTTGCGTGTATTCAGATTCAAGTAATGCTTTTTACGATGAAAGACTTAAGGTGTCTGTCCCTGCAACTAG
Source organism: Vibrio sp. TRT 29B02 (assembly GCF_050113655.1). Lineage (NCBI taxonomy): Bacteria > Pseudomonadati > Pseudomonadota > Gammaproteobacteria > Vibrionales > Vibrionaceae > Vibrio > Vibrio sp. TRT 29B02. The sequence continues at coordinate 39,682 of NZ_JBNJOJ010000008.1, read as the reverse complement.
CGATTCGGCTGCAACGACGATGCCATCCCCTTCGAAACAGAGCCGTTTATCGCAGTAGCGCTCTAATTCGGAGTGGTTGTGGCTGACTAATACCAACGCGCATCCGATCTCTTGCATACTTTCGATAAGTAGCTTCATGGTTTGATGTGCGATATGAGGATCAAGACGGGTGGTCGGCTCGTCAGCAATCAGTAATTTCGGCTTCAGGAGCAGCGCGCGCAATATCGCTACGCGCTGCAACTCGCCACCGGATACTTCAGAAGGTAGCCGAGAGAGCACGTCGGCCTTCACTTTCAGCCGTTGTCGATACTTGTCAATCTCACTCTTATCGATATTGTGACGCTGACACACATCCTCTAACTGGCGTATAAGGGTAAAGGAAGCCGAAAATGACTGCGGTGGATCCTGATAGAGCTTTAGTCTCTGACCGACGTCAAAGGTCACTTGGTGTTCTATCGTGCCAGATAACGGCGTTTTCAGACCCAACAGAAGATCGCATAAGGTCGATTTCCCACAACCACTCGCACCAGAGAGCCCTAATACTTCTCCTTGCCTGAGTGTGAAACAAAGATCGCTGAACAGATGCTGACGACCAAAACCCATGCTAAGTTTTTTTGCCTCAATCACAACGTCACCCAGTGAGCGTTGGCTTGGTTGACTGGCAGCCTGATGCGGATTGAATAGCCCGGCGGTGTAACTATCGCTGGTGCTGTTCTTAAGTTGATCAAATGTCATCTCTTGCGCAACCCACTCTCCTTGAAGCAACACATAAACCTTGCCTCCTAGTGCCTTTGCCACCTCAAGATCATGAGTAATGGTGATAAGGCTGCCCGTTTCTTTATGCGCCAACAATTGATCGATGACTTGTTGTTTACTTTTGTCATCAAGCCCTTTGGTAGGTTCATCTGCGATCAATAGTGTCGCATTTGCGGCTGTCGCGGCAAGAAAAGCACTGCGTTGAGCCATTCCTCCAGACAATTCGACAGGGTGTTTGCGACTATGTTGCTCTAAGCTAAGCGCCTGAAAGGCTTGCTTGGAAAGCAGGGTACTTTGCGCTTTTTTACGGCCTAAAACCAGTTGATGAACTTCGGCGACCTGGCGTTGAACTGTCATCAGCGGGCTTAGCGAGAGTCGGGGTTCTTGCGGCAGAATAGCGATCGACTTACCCCACAAGGCCTGATGCGCTTGTTTCGGCATATCTAATAGCGATTGGCCATTCAACTCGATGCGACCTTCGGCATGAAATCCACTGGGTAAGTCGCCAATAATCGCCTTACTAAACATGCTCTTACCAGAGCCCGTTTCGCCCAAAATGGTGATGGATTCACCACGTTTAAGTGACATCGAAACCGGATTTACCAGTGTTTTTCCATCTTGATAAACAGCCAGGGAGGTGATGGTTAACTGATTCATGATTCGCGTCCTTTAGCGAGGAAATAGAAGCTTAAAATTAATAGCATGAGCGCAACGATCGGCTGGATAAGTACCCATGGTGCAACCTGATAATAACGGAACAGCTCGACCATCATCATACCCAGCTCTGCATGGGGCGGGCGCATGCCCACGTATAGAAAACCAAGCGCTGCAAGAGCAAGAATGGCATTGGCGGCACCAAAACACGCTAAGGTAAAAATGTCTTGCTTTAAATATGGCCACATGTGAACCCGAAAACGGTACCATCGACCAAAACCCAGCAAGGTCGAATTTTCAAACTCATCGGCACGAGATAAACGTTGAGATTTGTTCCGCATCACACGGAAAAAATCAGCCCACATCGTCAGCGCGATACCGCAGAACAAAAACGTCACCGAACCCGGAATGAGTGCGGCGAAAAGGAGCACCAGAACCAGTCCAGGCAAGGCCATGACCATGTTCATCAACACTAAGGTTATTCGGTCAATCCACCCACCGTACCAGCCAGCTAAAACCCCGAGTACAACCCCACAGCTTGCGGCAAGTGACACACTAGCGGCGGCAAGTAGCAGCGAGTTAGAAATCGCATCCGCTAATCGCGCAAGGTTACTGCGGCCGAAATGATCGGTGCCCAAAGGCTCTGAAAGGTTAGGCGTCATAAAAGCGTTGCTCAGGTCTTGAGTCGCGATATCTGATCCTGAAACAAGCTTTCCATAGAGAGTGAAAAGAATCATTAAACCGAGCAGGATAAAGGCTAAGATTTGCTTACGACTGAAACTCATTGGACTAATTTCTCCTGCCTGACTCGAGGGTCTATAGCGTACTGGCACAGATCGATGATGGTGTTAATGCCGACAAACAATAAGCCCATGACTAACGCGGCAGCTTGAATGACCGGGATATCACGAGCAAAAATAGCGTGTGACAGAGCATGACCGATACCAGGCCACGCAAACAGGGATTCAATCATCACGATTCCCTCAATCAAGCTAATGGTTTGAACACCTAAGAAGGTAATCACAGGCAGGGTGACGTTCGGGGTTAAATGATGCTGCTCAGCTTGCTGCTCATTTAAGCCCTTGTAGCGAGCAAAACGCATATAGGCCGTTGCAAAGACAGAGCAAGTCTCATTTCGAATCATCTGGTTTGATAATGCAGCCAAGGTTAATGCTAACGCGAGGCTTGGCATGATGATATGTTGGGGCTGCCCGAATCCAGTCACCGGTAACCAACCAAGCTGGTAACCAAACACGATCATCAAGACTAAGCCCAGAAGAAAGACAGGTGTTGAACGAAACAACACGGAGAATCCCAGCGCGAACTTATCGATAAACTTGCTGGGATGCTTTCCAGAGTGGATCCCCATCGGAAAGGCAATCAGCAGCGAAATGACTAATGCGGTTGCGGCTAACATAAACGTATAGGAAAGATAGTGACCTATCATCGAAGAGACGTTTTCTCCACTGACCAAAGACTTACCGAGATTAAGTTGGACTAAATCCACAAGCCAGGTCCAGTACTGTTCTAGGCCGCTTCTATCCAGTCCAAGTTCGGTGCGAACCGCCTCAGCAGCTTGTTGGTTGACATAATCATAGCCATAGCGCTCAGCGGCGATTTTATACGCCATATCGCCGGGTAAGAAGCGCATCATCAAGAAAGTTAACGTCCCCACTGCCCAAGCAACAAAACTGGCTTGAGCAAGTCGGTTAAGTAAAAGCTTAATCATTGAACTTCAAACCTTCTAATCGGTAGTTCAATTCAAATGGGTCAAGGACCAAACCGGACAGCTTACTATTAACAGCCGTGTGTTGAGTGCTATAAGCGACCGGAATCACAGGCAGGTTTTCGGCTAAGATTCGCGCCGTGTCCTGCTCATATTGGTGGTTAACATCTTCCGCAGACGTTGAAATCAACTTCTCCAGATTGTCGCTAAGTTGAGCATTGCTCCAATTCATATGGCCCCAGTCACTTCCTTCTGGGCGACTAAAATCACTGTAGATAAGCGGAAGAGGCGTTCCTGCCATACCGAAGTTGCGCGCAATAATCGCTAAGTTGAGCGAGCCATCATGATGTCCGGAAGGAATGGCACTCGAATTTTCGATTGAGACATCAACTTGAATACCCACCTTCGCGAGCTGATTTTGCAGTGCGGTTGCAACCATAGGCAGCTCGGGACGATTGGCATAGGTGATCAGATTAAGCCTAAAAGTAGTGCCATCTTTTTCTAGCACGCCTTGATCATTCATTGTCCAACCTAACCCGGCGAGCAGCGAGTGAGCTTTCTCGATATCTTGCTTGTTGGCAAGATTGTCCAAGTGCCATGCGGATTGGTTGGTGTTGAACAATTGGTAGGCTTCGCTTCCTGGTGCAAATAATACGGAATTGGCAATACCGGTGCGATCTAAGGCTAGGCTCATCGCTTGACGTGCATGAACATTTTCCAGTAATGGGTGCGAGTTATTTACTTTTATCAGGATAGTGCGAGGCAGGCTGACACTGACCACTTTAGCGTTGTCGCCACTCAATAAGGCTTGTTTACTGATCGCATCAATGGAGTAGGCTATATCGGCTTGACCACTCTGAACCTGAAGGGCGCGACTTTCTGAACGGTGACCTGCTTGATATTCAACCACGTCGATCGACGCAGGTGTCCCCCAGTACTGGGCAAATTTGTTAAGGGTTAATTTGTGTGGTGCCACCATAGACGCGACTGAAAATGGTCCGGTACCATTTAATACACTCAGGCCGCCTTCTTTCTCAAATGAGTCGGCTGAAACCACACCAAGCGTAAAGTGGGCGAGAGTGCTCAAGAGTGGGCGATAGGCAGATTCGAGTTCGATCGTGACGGTCATACCATTCGCGCTGATAGACTTAATTGGAACATTTTTAATGATCCCTGGCTGAGTGCGAGCATGAGTGAGAGAAGCGACCACATCTCTAGCCGTTAATCGCTCACCGTTGTGGAAGGTGACGCCATCCCTGATTTCAAACGTCCACACTGTGCCAGCTTCGTTTTGTGTCCAACTTTTGGCGAGTACGGGCTCGATGCTCCCGTCAGGTAACAACCCAGTTAGCGATTGAGTCACACCCAAGCGGCTAAATACGCTGCCATCTTTCGACAGATCAATACCATGGAATTCAAAAGGCCCAGAGACAACCAGCTTGTTTGTTTTTTCTGGAGTGGAGGCCGTTTGCCAGACAAAGAAAGCTGCAATGGCAAGAATAAGTAACAAAAGGATTTTTTTCATGATTCAAAGAGTAATAGTCAGTAGTTAAAGTGTTATGTTATATCATAACTTTAATTTATTTAAATATGAATTCTTATCATTTACATTCTTGAAGGTTGGGGAGTCGGTTATTTGAGCTTAAAAGCTTTAAAAGGACAGGCGCTTTAAACTTCTCGCAAATAAGGTGAGTGCCCTTGCGAACTAGAGTGCAGCGGCTGTTCCGTTACCTACCGAGCACGACTGTTCTGATCCTGATACACCCCACACAATACGAATTATTGAATGAATTGTTAATAGTGACGAGAGTTCTATATACTTCGCACCTTATAACTGGTCGGAGCTATAACGCTCGCTTGATGATTTGAGATCCATAAAATGCAAAAAACTATTAGTGTTGTTGTTTCAATGCTTTGTCTACTCGCGCCCCTTCCTGCATTTGCTATGCAGATTTTTGTTAAAGTGCCTAGTGGAAAAACGATCACCTTGGATGTTGAAGCGTCCGATAGTGTTGAAAATGTAAAAGCCAAAATTCAAGATAAAGAAGGCATAGCGATTGATAGCCAGAGTTTGATGCTTTCTGGTCTTGTGCTTGAAGATGGCAGAACCCTTTCTGACTACAATATACAAAAAGAAACCACTCTTCAGGTCACGTTAATAAGTACTGCTCCGGTTGAACCTCCCGTTATCGATCCTGATCTTGATAGCGTTCAGGACACTCCTCGCGCTCATGAGGTTGTTCAGCAACACATCGCAACTAACGCGACGCAACAAGCCAACCTTTTACTGGCCGTGTTGCCTTCGACTGAACCGATTAAGAGTCAATCCAATCTTTCATCAAGTAGTTTCAATATAGCTAATCGAACGTCTGATAGTGGTGTTCGTATTTGGTCTAGTTTCACGGCGCAACAGACGGTGAAGGAACGTGTCGGCTCTGTGGCTGGGTATGATGCAGAGACTAAGTACTTAGTCTTTGGAATGGACGCACCCGTCACCTCAACCTCTGTATCAGGGATCGCTTTGGGCGTGTTTGAAACTAAATTGTCGGCTGAAAATACCGCCAAATCGAGTGAAACTGGTTTTTCCGCTTTGCCATATTTTCAAGCCTGGGTTGATGACACCCTGTTTATTGAGTTCGCGGTTGGCAACCAACAAAGTCGCATTGAGCTTGAGTCACTATCCAATTCAGCGAAAGGTAAGACCGACGCGAGTACATGGTTAGCTTCTGCTCAAATACAGCAAGAGATGTTTAATGCTGAGCGTATCCCGTTGGCGTTATTTGTGACCTCAGATTGGCTCTATACACACAAAACACTAGAGGCTTATTCAGATTCAAGTAATGCTTTTTACGATGAAAGCTCGTTTCGTAACAGCTTGCTTCGTATTGGTAGTGATGCAAAATACAGCCTTGAATATCAAGATTTCCTTTTAGACAGCGTTTTCGGGGTGAAATACCAAAAAGGGCTCTTAAGCGGCACACATCAAGACTACGATGCATTGGTAACACTGATGAAAATGAGTCTGGAGTGGCAGTCTTTCATCTCTCATCTTGAATATGAGTACTCACAAAGCAAGACGATACGCACCAAGCAACTTCAATTTGCACTAGAGTATACCGCTCAGTTTAACCAAGATCTGACCATCAGCACATGGAGTAAAATGTCTTCTGCGCAACAATTTTCTCCTCAATATGCCAGTATTGGCACCAGATTCACTCACCGAGACTCGGGTATTAGTGCAGGATTCTCACTTCCCGTTATGACAACGGGAGAGGTGCTGTTGTCCTTTGACATCCCTTTGTGATGCCACACAGCAAGGCTCCTCACTCAACGCCCGCTTTCAATTTAAAAGACGTCCACGGACGTCTTTTTATTTGCCCAATACACCCACGGAACATTATCAACAAACGGGGTAATCCATCATCCCCTTCTCGTTGACGGGTTCTGAGGTGTGTGTCCTTACAATGGAATCTAGCCTAGATATAATCTCGCAGGTACCGATTTGAAAAGTGGATAATCGCGATATCTAATCTGAATTGGTACATATCATCAATGTGTTTCATCTCTTTCAAGTTAGAAGTATAAGTACTGTTTAAGCTCCTCAAAGTTAGCCACGATAATCTGCTGACCTTTAGGGTTCGAATCCAGCACATTGATGTCAATGTTATAGGCATCGAGAACATAGCGAACCAATGCTGCATTGGTTGGTATTGTGAGTCTACCTTTTTCCATACCGTAGTCATGTTCAACGATATTGGCCTGAGCTTTTGTGAGCCGTGGGTCAGGCACTAAATCAACTGTGAGGGGAGTATTCCATAACTCGTCATGCTCTCTTGCTTTTACTCTTTTGGCCTCAAGGCATGGAATGCCTCTTATGCGACTGAGCACAAAATCACGATAATCATTCGCATGTTCACAATAGGCCCGAACATGCCACCTGAGAGGGGTGCAAACTAATGTATGTGGTGAAATGATCCGCTCAACTTCAATGCCGTCTTTTAGTGATGTGTAGCTTATGTCGACACGTTTCTTCTCTCTAATCGCTTGAACTAAAGGACGCAAGACTTGTGGTGATATATTGCGAGTAATAGGGCGAATCATCGAGACACTCTCAAACCCCATATCGAGTTCTTTAAATGTGATGGTAATATCTTCACTTCTTGAAAGAATGTGCAAATATTCGTCAGCATGACCCTTTGTTACTTGGGGGCTAAAGCTATCACTGGGCTTGTAGCCTTTCAGCTGTTTATCATAAACAAGGTTTCTTGGAGCGATATCGGCTAGATAGGTGTTGATGTCTTTAGATGCTTGCTGTCTGCCAATACCAAAGCTTTTAATCAGGTGATTGGTTGTTAATCGTCCTTCCCATAGCGCGATGACTTCTATCATTCTGTAGCGGAACAGTAGATCCCAGCGGATTGGCCATTTGTTCATCATCTAACTCCTGTCTAGTTATGCGACGTGTGTATGTAATCAGTATTTACCTGTCGCTGATAGCGTCATATTATTTCGGGCGATAAATTCGGTCAATAATTTATCGAAATCAACTGGTTCCAACCTACTGAGATCGCATTTCTGTCTATGCTGGCTTGGTATAATTTCCCCGCTACTCTCGATATGACTTGGGTTCGAGCAAATGAAACTAAATAGTTACTTAAGAAAGATAGAGCAAGGCCAACCAATTAATCTCGAGCATTTTCGACGATGTCTGCCATTTTCTGATGATGACAAATGGAGAAATATTTACAGCTTTGTTCGAGTGCACGATGGCTACCTGTTAACCATTGATGATATTAAAGCGCACAACGAATTATATTTGAAGAAGCCAAGTAATCGAGTTGGTGCCTCTAGGTTAGGTCGATCTCATGACTTTCAGACGAGTTTCTCTCATCTATTAGTGTTAAATCGTGTCAATGACTCTCAAATTCCCTTCGTCGTTGTATGTGATGTTAACGGGTTCAGAGCTGGAGGTGAGCTTTTAGGCAAGCGAGCTGTCCTGATTGAGAATATTGAAAATTTTTACAGATATCAGGAGTTTCTAGAGGCTCTTGGTCACTCCGGATTGGTAAAAGGTAGTGATGTTATTTTTGGCTCCGGGAATCAAATATGTCATCACTTAAATATTTCGTTTCTATCAAGTTATGAAGATATTTATTGTGCCCAAGATGTTGAGCTTGGCGGGCTTACTACATTCAAGTCCCTAAAAAATGCATTGCCGCAATGTAAGTGGTTAGCTCCTGTTGATTGGGAAACTTTCAGAGGTAGCTTCAAGTTAAAGCCTAAGAATAGTAACCATCTAGCTAAAGCAATTAAGCTTGCCAGAGAACTAGATCTCAACACTGAGGCCGATCTAATGAACCAAACTCGTCATTTTATGGAGCAGGAAGCCTTCCTTCCTGTGCTTAAACAGGATTAATTTATGCTAAAGAATGCCATAGACAATTTGCTTATTAGTATTTCGCGTTTAATTGCTATTGATTCGGCGGGAGTGGCCATCGCAGAGATCGACCTCAGAGAGGGCGGTATCTTAATTGGTGGCGGGAATATTGGTAAAACGTCGATCCTCAATGCGATCCGATTATTTTTATTACCAGAAGAAAACTTCAAAGACTCAAAAAACAAGTTCGGCTTTTCAGATAAAGAAGGCAACTTTTACTCTAATGATGAGTGTTTTGAACACTACTTTCCGAGCAGCACCAGTTTTTTGATTTTAGAGTGCGATAACTATTTAGGCGGACCTATCCCTCACTGCCAGATACTTTATCGCGGAAGTTCAGAAAAACTCGATTATCGCCGCATGTTTACCTCGTTAAGGTATGAGCAAATTCGCCACCTTTTTTGGGATGACAATGCCGGAGACGATGGTATTGGTGGTCGAGTAGATGATCTAACGCTTAGCAAAGTGCAGGCTTTTCTCAAGCGTGAGGACAAGTATTTTAAGTCATTGGTGCGTTCATCTGCGATTAAAGAGGTTATTTACGCTAATCAACTACTCGATATTGATGCGATGCGTTTTTGTTTGTTCCCTCTGAGTTCAACTAAAGATGCAGATGTTGATGCCTTTCGTGCACTCGTTCGTTTGTTATTTGATATGAAGACGGGATCGGACACAGTTCGTTTAGCGGTCGCCAACATCATTGAGTCTAGAAAAAAAGAACGCAAAGACGAGCTTAATTTCGATATTGATGCCTTTATTAATCATAACGAGATGTTGTCACGTCGTGAGCTGATACTCAAAAAGATAGAAAACCTAAGACCTGAATTCGAAAAGCTAGCTCTCAGTCATCAACAATTAGTGAGCAATAAAGATGCTGAAGATGCGTTGATGCAGTACGCGATGATGCTAGGCAGCCGAATCAATCAAGAAAATCAGACTCTTGAGCAAGAAGAGAATCGGTTAACGTTACAGAAAGGAAAGTTAAGCTCGGCTAAGAAAGCGTGTGATGACACTCTTGATAAACAAAAGACGCTACAAGGCGAAATTAACGCACTGTCTCGTCGACAGAAAAAGCTTGATGATGCCGTGAAAAAAACGACTTTAATTGTTAATCAATATGACAAAAGAGAGACTATCGAATCAATCGTTTCTGGCCATCGTGAGCACTTAGCTGACAAAGAACAAGCATTAGCATTAAAGCAAGATGCAGAGAAGCGACAAGCTGAATTGGAAGCTCTTAAGCAAGAAGTCGAAAAACTTGAAGAGATGGAAGCTCGTTATTTGACTTCAATCAATGCTCAGGAATACAAACTGTTTAATCAGTTACCAGAAAGTGTCTGGATGAAATTAGCCGCTGTGAACCTTGAGGTGGCGGAGTCTAACCCTACACGACCTCTAACTTTATCTGAACAACAGGCAATCGAATCTTTTACGGATTTATTAGAGGAGAAAGAACAGCATTATACACTTTGGGGGTTAGAGCTTGATCCTATCCAAGTGGACAATCGAGAATCAGATCAAATCCGCCTATCTAAGGTACAAGAGACACTAGAGCGTAAACGCAAGCGAATGTTGGACTTGAACGCGATGGATAGTCAGTCTCGTTTTGAGCGAGTTAAAGACATCTCTGCACTTGAAGCTGAAATTAAACGTACACAAAACGAAATCAGCTTGTTGCTTGCGTACACCAATGACACTCATCAGCTTACAGAGATTAATAAAGAACTCGCTGAAGCTGAACAAGCTCGCGACTCGTTAGAAAAACAGTTTGATGCACAAAATGCTCTGTTGTTACAAGAGAAGCACTCGTTTGACGCGCAAACTGACAAACTAACCGATAAAAAACAACAGCTAGAAAAATTAACCAGATACAGCGTTAGGGTCAAAGCGGAACTTCAGGCGCATCATCTGCCAGTAAGCGATTTTTCAGTCTTACCTGACCAAACAGTGGACTTGTCGGAAGAAACACTGCACAAGCGAATTGAGAGTCTAAACAGTAAGCGTCAAGCCAAGACAGATATTACAGAGAGGCTTCAAGATTTCGTTAGAGAGCAAGTGCTAGAAAATGACGATAAGTTGATGCTGTCTCACCTCGATGATGAGCTTCTAGAACATGCATTTCACCAGCTTCAAACGCGCTATCAAGGTCTAGATGAGGAGTTTGATATTCTGCGTAAACACTTTATTGAACATAAGCACTCTGTTCACGCCATTATCAATGAGCTAAAAAACAATCGAGAAATGGTTCGCCAATTTGAGCAAAGTATTAATCGTGCGTTTGAGGGATTAGTGATTAATGACTTGTCGGAGGTAGCAGCCAAAATCAAAGTGGAAGCTCGATTTGATGATTTGGTGAATGAAATAGAGTTTTTTGATACGCATTCTGATCAAAAAGCCTCCGAACAATTTATTGAACGTCTCAAGGCCTTTAGTAAAAAGTTCTTCCCAGAAGGCAAAGCCGCATTGTTAACGATGGAGCAGATAGTATCTGGAATTTCATACCGAGTGAAAAAACAGGGACAAGAAGGTTGGGAGAGTAAATCACAATCTACTTCGACCATTATGCTTATCAATATCAAACTGGTAGAAATTTTACTTGGTAGATTGAGAAACAGCGCTTGTTCTACTCAGTTTCCATTGGTTATTGATGAAGGTGCTTCGGTTGATAGCTCTCAATTTGACTGGCTGTTGCCCAATATGAGACAAGCAGGGTTTAGAGTACTAAGCGCATCGACTAACTCTGCATCCAGTGAGATCATCTTCAAGTTTGGGCAGCATTTTCGATTAGATGCCATGCGTACAGCAAGACCTTATAGCAAAGCAAGAACCATTGCTTTTACAGGCATGCCAGAAAGTTTTGTGACAAAAGGAAGCACGTTGGATAGAGAGCAGCTTGAAATGTTTGGAGAGGCATATGAGTGATCAACGACTGCTAACCATCCCTACGTTTACCATAATGCTTGAACATCACACCATCATGAGAGATGTGATCCGAACAATGGATGAGAGCGGTGAGCCTTATGTGAGAGAAGCTTCCTTTATCTCTAGATTGCACCGTTACATACAGGGACAAAGCAAAGAGAAGCAGAAACAATTACGTACTGCCTTTTCTACCGATAACTTGTTGGCTGCCCATATCTTGGTGGATAAAGACGAGTTTGGAGGCGAGAGTAGACTTATTTTTGACCGGTCTGTTATCGGGGTATTTCGTCTGTTTGACCGCAGCTTATTTCAAGACCTTACCGATGTGGCACTTAAGATCCAGCTCGTGGGCATACGGTTACTCCTAGAAAAGCTCCAATCGGGTTCGATGTTGTATAGCGATAGTGACCTAGATTTCAAGGAGTTAATTGACGAGTTATTTCATCAATTGAGTGAGCTGCTTAACAGCATCCGCTTGAACTTGGTTAAAATGCAGACCATTAACCAAGAGCTCAGCGATGCGAGTGAACTTGCTGCGAAGTCTCATAACCCACAAGTGTTTTCTACTCTTCAGCAAGAGTCGATAGAAAAAATATCTTTACTGCTTTCTCGCCACATATTGCCAACTAGACAGTTTTTGGATGAAAAAAGCCGTTTGAAAGATGGTCCGAACTTGTTTGAATGTTTACAAAGCTTACGCAGTCAGTTCGATCACCATCAAGACCATCAGCGGGCTAATGCGATGCTAAGGTATGAGGTGAGTTTTAACAGCTTTCATAAACAGATAAGCAAAGTTTCTCAATCGGTAGATCAGTTTTTGGCGCGTTCCAAAAAACGCCTTCAACAGTTTAATGCAATTGAAGGCGCGTTTAATGAGTTATTGAATGAATTAGATGCCACAAAACAAAACCTCAAGCGCAGCCAGATTGATGGGCAATTTGCTCGTGATAACGGAAGTTTTATGGGATTAATGCAGCAAGCTAGACCCAAAGTATTGCGTATCAGTAGTTCAGAAGCCTACCTAAACAACGTAGTGAGTGATATTGAAGCGCGAGTTGTGGATAGGAGTTTGCTAGAGCAGAGCCGTTATGTGGATTTAGTCAGCGTAAAAGATGATTCTACTGAACAAAGGCTTGCGCGTGCAGAGCAGATCTTTGAGTTAGTTAAAGATATGAAAATGGCAGAGTATCAGGATCTCACAATCTCACTTCATCGTCGCCTTAAAGATTATTTCTCTGACTATCACTTTGTTGATCTATTGGAGGGGCTCAACTTCATATTGCGAAGTGAGGCAATGCTTGATGGACATACACTCAAAATGACCAACTTTCGTCAGCGTCTCGCCCAAGGCGACAATATTTATTTATACCGCAAAATCCGAACAGAGCGAGTAATTCAGTAATGAGCCCCTTTTCTCAAATCAACATGGCGAAAAGCCAGCAGATATACGCCACCTTCGTTAATGGTAAGGTGATCACCAAGCAGGTTTATGACCTTTATCAGCAGAGCTTTCTAGAGAGCCCACTCTATACCGAGCTTTACAACAATTTAGATCACTTTACTCAGCTCTACCTTCATATAGGCTATACGCTTAACTTCAATGTCGAGGGCGAGTTTTTCTATATTAGCCGTAGTGAAGCGGAAGAGGACGCCGACACAAATGCCACCAAAATCCAGGCAATGTTGTTGATTATCGCCCGCTATTGGGTAGACAAAGGTTTTGACCTCGATGATTTAATGACGCCCGTCATTGGGCTAGGGCGCACGGCACTAGAAGAAATCGCTGAACAAACGATTTATGATGATATTCGTCAAGCACTCGGAATAGAAACATGGGATAAGGCTATAAACTACCTTGCAGACAGAAACTTTCTCTATCAATGTGGTGATAAGCATTACATTTTGAGCTCAGCAGGTATGCACTTCCTTAATCTGCATGTCGAAAAGTACTCTCAAGAACAAGATTAGGTAGGCTTTAGCGGTATCTATGATGTCAGTTAGGTTTGATGTTGGTTAGCTAAATCTCTGAATTAACTAACAGTCTTAAACATAGTAAAATGCTAATCTAGTTGCAGTTAAAGCCTGTTGGATGTGGTGAAAGGAACTTTGCGTGGATAAAAGTAATTTTGAGTTTTTAAAGCATCATGATGAATTGCTGTTTCAATTAGCTAATCGAGCAGAGCAATGTTTTGTTCCTGACCCTAATACTACTTTGGTAAAGATTCGTCAGCTAGGGGAAGCATTAGCGCAGAATGTAGCTGCGCGTGTTGGTGTTCGATATGGCAAAGATGAAGATGGACGAGATATTAGACAAGTCGACCTTTTACGCAATCTTGAGTACAAACTTACTCTCGATGCGCGTATTAGCGATTCTTTCCATACCATCAGAAAGCTTGGTAACTCTGCTAACCACGATTTCACTTCTTCTAGTCACAGAGATGCGTTAAAAGCTTTGGTGCTAGGGCATGCCCTTAGTGCTTGGTACCATACTCTGTTTGGAGGCTCTCACGCAAAAGGCTTTAGGCCTGAGCCATTCATAAAACCTCAAGACCCATCTGAACATGTAAGGCAGCTCGAAGAAAAACTGCAAGCGTTAGAAATTGCGCAACAGAGAACCTCAGAACGATTAAAAGTCGCTGAAGAACTCAAACAAGTTGAAGCTGAAAAAGCTCACGCGCAGAAAATGCGAGCTGAGCAGATGCAGGCAGAAAGCCAGTTATGGGAAGAGGTTGCAACTGAACATGAAGCGACACTGTCTCAATATCGCAAGAAGATGGATGATGCTAACGTTCTTTATTTGGCTGGTTTTAATAAGCAGAGCTCAGATGAGCAAGCCAAGCTTATTGGTAAGATTGAAAAGTCACGTTTGGAGCTAAATGAAGAAGAAACTCGTGTACTGATTGACGAGCAACTCAATGATGCGAAGTGGAAAGCAGACAGCGTAAACCTTAAATATTCAAAAGGTGCGAGGCCAGTTGCCAATGAGAATCGTGCGATAGCAGAATGGCCGACTAATTCCGGTCCGGCTGATTACGTTTTATTTATGGGCTTAACCCCTGTAGCAGTAGTAGAAGCAAAGAAAAGTGCGAAGAATGTCTATGGCGCCATTGACCAAGCAAAGCGCTATGCCAAAGGCTTAACTAATAAAAGTGGGATTGTTATTGAAACCACTTACGGTGAGTTCAAAGTGCCAGTCGTGTTTGCGACTAATGGTCGACCTTACTTAGAACAACTAGAGCAAGAGAGCGGTATTTGGTTTTTGGATGTTCGAGATACGACCAATCGCCGCAGAGCTCTAAAAGGCTGGTACTCACCAAGTGAAATTAAAGCTTACCTTCGTCAAACGCCACAACAAGCAGAGCAAGAACTTGACCAGATGGGGTTTGATTACGATCTAAAACTTCGTGACTATCAGATTAAGGCAATTCAGTCAGTAGAACAGGCGATTAAACAAGGTAAGACGAATGCGCTGGTGGCAATGGCAACCGGGACAGGTAAAACAAAAACCTGTATTGCTTTAGTGTATCGCTTACTCAAAGCAGAACGTTTTCGCAGAATTCTTTTCTTGGTTGATCGCTCTGCTCTTGGCGTTCAGGCAACCACCGACTTTGGTGAAGTGCGCCTAGAGAACTTAAATACCTTTGCCGATACCTTCGATGTTATTGGTATGGAAGCAGACAAACCACCAGTCGCTAAGCCTGAAGACGATACCAAAGTCCATGTCGCTACCGTGCAGGGTTTAGTAAAACGTATTTTGTACCCGAATGATGGTGATACCAAGCCGGGCGTTGGTCAGTACGACTGCATTGTGGTTGATGAATGTCACCGCGGCTATCTGCTTGACCGAATTCAGAGTGAGACGGAACTAGAGTTTCGTGATCAAAAAGATTACCAATCCAAGTATCGAGCAGTTTTGGATTACTTTGATGCGTTCAAAATAGGCTTAACTGCCACGCCAGCACTGCATACGGTAGATATCTTTGGTGAACCTATCTTTAGTTACACCTATACGGAAGCGGTCATTGATGGCTATCTTAACGATCACCTACCGCCGATAAGAATTCACACCAAGCTTGCAGAGCAGGGCATTCATTACGACATCAACGAAGAAGTTCAGGCTTACAACGTAGAAGACAATACGATTGAAAAATATCGTACACCAGATGAACTCGATTTCGATGTATCGCAGTTTAACAAGAAAGTGGTGAGCCCAAACTTCACCAAAGTCGTGACCAAATGGCTCATAGAAAGTGATGCTATTAACCCTTACTCTGAAGCGAAAACGCTCATATTCTGTGTCACGGACAAACACGCTGATCAAGTCGTTGAAGCCCTAAAAGAAGCGTGTGAACAATATCATGGTGAGGTAGAAGACGACGCCATCCAAAAAATCACCGGAGCATCGGATAAGCCATTAGAAAAAATCCGTCTGTTTAAGAACGATCGTTTACCCAATATTGCGGTGACGGTGGATCTATTAACCACAGGGGTGGATGTTCCCAAGATTTGTAATCTGGTCTTCCTGCGTCGTGTGAATAGCCGAATCTTGTTTGAACAGATGTTAGGCCGTGCAACCCGTTTATGTGATGAGATCGCCAAGGGGCCATTTAGAATCTTTGACGCGGTCGATATCTACACTCAGCTTGAAGATGTGAACAGCATGAAGCCCGTTGTGATCAACGTGAATATAACGTTCAGCGAGCTCGAGAATGAAATGACTCAGGTCGATGAGGAAGAACTGCAAACGTTGGCGAAAAATCAGTTTATCGCCAAGCTTCAAGTTAAACGTCGTCATTTAACTGACTCACAGCGAGAAGATTTTGAAACCATTGTTGGCCAATCTCCTGAAGACTTTATTCAAGATCTGAAGAGTCGACCAGTTGATGAAGTGGCAGAGTGGTTTACCAAGCATCCGGGATTAGGCGAGCTATTAGATAGTAAAGTGACCGGAGGTGGTAACCGTCCTCCAATAATAATTTCTGATCATGACGACGAGGTGACCAATGTCACTACAGGTTACGGTGATGGGCAAAAACCATCCGATTATCTGCAAGCATTTAGTGATTTTGTAAACGCAAACAGTAACCGTTTGATCGCAATTCAAACAGTTGTGCAAAAACCTTGGGAATTAACAAGAAAAAGCTTAAAAGAGCTGGCGATTGAGCTTGAAAAGAACCGCTTTAGAGAACAAGATCTGCAAGTTGCGTGGAACGAAGTAAAAAACGAAGAAATAGCCGCTCGAATCATTGGATTTATTCGTCAGGCTGCGCTCGGCGAGCCTCTTCTCCCTTTTGAGCAGCGAGTAGAAAAAGCGCTTGAAACCATGCTAGCGAGTCAAGAGTGGAAAACACCACAAAAGAAATGGTTAGAGCTTATCGCCAAACAGATGAAGGCTACCACTATTGTTGATTTGCCAGCGTTAGACCAAGGCATCTTTAAGCAGCAGCAAGGCGGACTAAAACGCGCTAGCAAACTTTTTGAACAGCCTGTAGAGGATGTTCTCTTACAATTTAACAAAGCATTGTGGCAATCAGTTGATCAAACGTCACCTGATGATTTAACTAAGTCCCTGCCACAACAACAATCAGCTTAAGCTGGTCAATACAAATAGGTAGTATATTTAATGAGTACTCAAGATCTCGTCGCCAAACTTTGGAATTTATGTAACTTACTCCGTGATGACGGTGTGACTTATCATGAATACCTCAACGAGCTCACTTACCTTATATTCCTGAAAATGGTCGAAGAGACAGGCCAAGAGGAATTATTGCCAGTAGGCTACTGTTGGGAAGATCTAGAAGCCTACAACTCAGCGACTCGTCTAGAAGAGTATCAAAAGCTGCTAACACATCTAGGCTACAATGGCTCTCGCATTACCCAAGCGATTTTCAAAAATGCCAGCACAGTTATTCGCAAACCAGCAACGTTAAATAAGCTAGTGGTAGAAATCGACAAGCTTGATTGGTACAGCGCCAAAACCGAAGGTTTAGGTGATATGTATGAAGGTTTGTTAGAGATCAACGCAGGTGAGAAAAAATCGGGTGCTGGTCAGTACTTTACTCCGCGCGTGCTTATCGACGTGATGGTAGAGCTAATGAAACCAACATTAGATGATGTCATTGTTGATCCAACCGCAGGTACAGGTGGCTTCTTGATCAGTGCGCACAACTACTTGGAAGAGCACAACGATATTCAAGCGTTAGAGCCAGTACCTTACGATAGATACCAGCATAAAACCTTTTTTGGCATGGAGTTGGTTCAAGACACGCATCGCTTAGGCATGATGAACCTGATGCTGCATGACCTTGCAGTAAACGATAAAAACTCCGGCATTCTATTTGGTGATACCTTGTCTAACGAGGGCAAAGCACTACCACCAGCGAGCTTGATTCTTGCTAACCCGCCATTTGGTACTAAGCAGGGCGGTGGCGTACCAACGCGTGACGATTTGGTTCATTACACCAGCAACAAACAACTGGCATTTTTGCATTTGATGTACCACAAAATGCTCAAACCAGGTGGTCGTGCAGCGGTTGTGCTGCCAGATAACGTTTTGTTTGAAGGGTCAACAGGCCAAACCATCCGTAAAGACCTAATGGAGAAGTGCAACCTTCATACCATCTTGCGTTTGCCAACAGGCATTTTCTATGCCGCTGGGGTGAAAACCAATGTGTTGTTCTTCTCTAAACCTGAAGACGCAACTCAAGATAAAGGCCAAACCCAAAACGTATGGGTGTATGACTTGCGCTCTAACATGCCTAAGTTTGGTAAACGTACTGTACTGACCAAAAAACACTTTGATGAGTTTTATGAAGCAGTCGGTCATGATTTAACGCAAGTAGATGAAAAAGCTCGCCAAAAATTCCTGAGCAAGCACAAAGATGACTTAGATGGCTGTCGCCTGCGCTGCTTTAGCCGCAACGAAATTAAGACTAATGATGAATCATTAGATTTAAGCTGGATTCGTGATGAAAACAACGAAGACGCTTCCAAGCTGCCTGCGCCAGATGTGTTGATAAACGAAGCATTAATTGAAATGGCGGGGGCAATGGAAGAGTTAAAAGCGATTCTGGCAGATTTGGATTCAGCGGAAAGTGATGAGGTGGCTCTGTGAGTGAGTTACCTAAAGGGTGGACTAAAGCCAGCTTTGATTTAGCTGGGGATTATACCGATTATGTTTCGAATGGAAGCTTTGCATCACTTAAAGAGAACGTAACTCAAACAGATGTTGAGGATTTTGCAATTTTACTCCGTTTAAAGGACTTCAATAATTCTTTTAGTGGGGACTTTAAATATATTACTGAATCTTCTTACAACTATTTATCAAAAAGTAAGCTGGAGCCAGGTGATTTGTTTTTATCTAATGTGGGAGCTCCAGGAAAAACATTTATAATCCCTGATTTAAAAATGCCAATGTCTCTTGCTCCGAATGGGATTAGAGTAAGAGCTTCATCAATTACGAGCAATAAATATCTGCATTACTTTATCAGTTCACCAGTAGGAGGAGAGTTAATAGACTCTATTACTGGCGGAAATGCCCAACAAAAATTTAATAAAACAGCACTTAAAAAGAGTGAACTCCCGTTAGCACCATTGAACGAACAAATACGTATTGCCAACAAGCTAGATTCAATCCTTGCTAAGGTTGACAAAGTCCAAGCTCGCTTAGACAAAATTCCTGCAATCCTAAAACGCTTCCGCCAATCAGTATTGGCTGCGGCTACGTCTGGGGAGTTGACGAAAGAGTGGCGTGAGGAGTTGGGAATTGAATGGAGCAATAACGTTTTTGCCGTTGAAAAAATTGCCAAGAAAGAAAAGTATTCACTTGGGATCGGGCCTTTTGGTAGTAATTTAAAAGTTGCTGATTACAGAAGTGAAGGGCACCCGTTGGTCTTCGTTCGAGAAATTAGAGCAAGGCAATTCGGTGGAGCAGATACTAAGTTTGTTGAACATAGAAAATTTATAGAATTAGCTGCGCATAGAGTTAAACCTGGCAATATTCTTATTACTAAGATGGGCGATCCTCCCGGTGATGTGGCAATTTATCCAGATGATTGTGCTGAAGCAGTGATTACTTCTGACTGTATTAAATTGGATGTAAACGAAGAACTAATAAATAAGCAATTTGTGTTTCACTATATGCAGTCAGAACACTTTCAATCTCAGATGAGAGCTATTACTGCCGGAGTTGCTCAACAGAAAGTTAATCTTAAAAACTTTAAGGGGTTAACTCTGTTAGCTCCAACTATGGACGAACAAATTGAAATTAATCGCATAATTAGCGGGTTGATGGATAGGGCTAATAGAGCCGAAAAACAATACCTAGACGCCAAAGCACGCTTAGATCGTCTAACTCAATCGATACTAGCCAAAGCTTTCCGAGGCGAGTTGGTGCCACAAGATCCAAATGATGAGCCTGCAGAAAAGTTACTAGAGCGTATTTTGGCCGAAAAAGAACAGAGTGAGCCGAAAAAGACCACTCGCAAATGCACTACAAAAGCAAAAACGGCAGAGAAGGAATAATGAACGACATGAATCAATCACTCTCTTTAGTCAACATCAAAGCCAACAACTTTAAGTCGCTGGTAGACTTTTCACTGCCGTTTAGTAAATTTAACTGTTTAGTGGGGTTAAACGGTTCAGGTAAATCCACCGTATTACAGTTTATTGATTTTCTTTCACAGCAAGTAAGCGGCGATATCGATGAGTGGTTGGATAGCCGTCAATGGAGTGCAAGAGATCTCAATTCAACTCTGACTAAGCAATCCAATATTACTTTTACCGTAGAACTTTCATACTCAGGTAAACCCGTTATTTGGGAAGGCAGTTTCAACAGAACAGAGTTGTTCTGTACAGCTGAGAAAATTACGTGGGGTGGTAAAACGCTGCTTAATGTTGCTGATGGAAAGTTCTCACTACCAACTGAAGATCTTCAGGCTCCAATTACCTTTGCATACCAAGGTTCGATTCTATCCCAATTAAGAGAGAATCAATTGCCAAAGGAGCTAGTGGCGTTTAAAACCTTCTTTAATGAGCTGAATGCATTAGACATGCTTTCTCCTGAAATGCTTCGTGATCAACACATCAGCGGTAAAACACTGGGCGCTGGCGGTAAGATGCTTTCAAGCTTTATCAGTAATATGACCAAAGAAGAGAAAGTGAACCTAGTGGCTACGTTGAAAGAGCTATACCCAAGCTTGGTCAAGGTTGATGCAACAGTTCAAAAATCGGCAGGCACTGTTAGGTTAGAAATAGAAGAGAAGTTTGGCGAGAAGATCATAAAAACAGAAGCAAGACACATCAACGATGGCTTACTGCGTTTTATGGCAATTTTTGCTCAGTTGACCAAAAAGCAGAGCGCATTATTACTTGATGAGATTGAAAACGGTGTCAACCCAGAGCTTATAGAAAAGCTAGTCGACAGCTTAGTTGAGGCTAATACCCAGGTGATTGTTACCACTCACAGCCCTATGATTCTTAACTACATGGAAGATGATGTAGCTAGAGCAGGTGTGGTTTACCTCTATAAAAATGCTCAAGGTGCGACACAAGCTATTCGCTTGTTTGATATCCCTTCTATGCAGCGCAAGCTAAAGTTCATGGGGCCAGGTGAGGCCTATGAAGACACGATTCTTGAAAATCTTGCGCCAGAAGCCGCGACAGTTCAACTGATTAGCAACTAAAGAGGGCAGAATGCATGTATTTAGTTGTCAGCGGTGAAGGTGAAACCGACATCGGTAAAAGCAATGCGGCAATAGGCCCGCTCAGCAAACTAATAGACAAGTTTATTGAGCCATATTCAGGCTTCTCACTATTAGAAGCAGGAATGCTCGAAGTCGTTCATGAAGCTCGCATCACCGATATCTCGCGCGATAGAACCATAATCAAGCCGTTATCACGACGCGGTAAGAAGACTCAACACGAAACCCGCGAATTTTATAGTGCTGCACGAGCATTAGCCCACGTAGCACAAAATGCGGAAATTCAACCTAGTTTAGCTGTTCTTTTTCACGACTCAGACAGCAATAAATGGCCTGATTACAATACTAAGCGTCTTTCGATGGAGCACGGTTTTGAAGCGCAAGGCTTTGAAAATGGCGTGCCGTTTGTTGCTCAACCAAAGTCAGAAGCTTGGCTACTCTGTGCACTGAAAAACGGCTATCAACATTGTGGAGTTCTAGAGGAACGCTCGGGAAACGATGATTCGCCTCGATCTTTAAAAGCCGAGTTGGAAGAACATTTAGGTGAATCAGCTACTCGTGAAAAACTCAATGAGCTAGTAGACGAAGGTCAAATAGATTTGGCTCAAATTACCGATATGAAGTCGATGACCGATTTTCAAGAGTCAATGAAAGAAGTGCTAGGGCGTATGCTGGGTAGACCAATCGAGTAGAAATTTTCATCATTTAATAAGAAAAAACCATAGGCAAGGACTAAAAATTGGCTATATATTGTGGTGACAAGAATTCTACTCATTTACTTAGCAACATGTCGGAGTTCAAAGAGCGTTGTTTAATTCAAGGTCGCTCTCTTTTCACGGAACTCACAGTCTGGAATTCACCAACGTGCCAAGAGCTCATTGATTACTTTGTTGAAAACTTAGATGAAGGTGACGGTGACTTTTTTGAAAAATTAGAAACTCAACTGGCAGATGCTTCCCCAGAAGCCAAAGTACTTGCGTCTGAAATGCTATGGTTGATGTTTCTTTGCCCAAGCAATACTGGTCCTGAATCTAAACGTAACAGTATTGAAAGAGTATTTTCCTGGAGTGGGTTTGAGATTACCCCAGAGCTCAAGCAAAAATTCCTATCCGACAACGCTTTAACTGGAATTGGCAGTGCTGGAACCGCATACAATACAGGTCGCTGGCGCGAGCTTGTTTATGTTATCCGGTTGGTTGAGGCTTTGCTAAAGCTCTCTGACCTGGAGAGAAAAGAGCTTTTGAATGATGTTGAACGCTTGCCTAAGTGGCTGGAGTCTATTCCAGAAAATAGCACGAGACAGTTTCGTCATATGTTTTTATATCTGCTGTTTCCAGAGGCTCATGAGCGCATCTTCGGTAACACGGATAGAAAGTCCATTTTAACCACTTTAACCGATATCACGAGTGCTCAATATAACCGAATGGATAATAAGGAAACTGACGCTAAACTGTTGGCACTAAGACAATCATTTGAAGCTGAGTACGGTACTCAAGAACTTGACTACTATGTCGAGCCGTTGCGGTCTAAATGGAAGGTACCGAAGCCATCGTCCCCCAATGAGGTCAATGATCCAGCACAGGAGTATGATGTGAAGAGTAATGATAAACTTCAACCGCTTAATACGATTCTTTATGGACCGCCAGGAACAGGTAAAACCTACAATACGATCAATAGAGCTTTAGAGATTGTTGACCCTGAATTTTACCACCAACATAACGATGATCGAGTCGCTATCAAAAAGCGATTTGATGAACTTCTAAACAGCAATCGCATTGGTTTTGTTACCTTCCACCAGAGTTTTAGTTATGAAGACTTTGTGGAAGGCTTGAAAGCGACGACAGAAAACAATCAGGTCAACTACGAAATCGAAGATGGTATTTTTAAACGCTTATGCGAATCTGCTCGTGCCAAACCAACAGTAAAAGCAGAGCAAGACCATATTGATATTAGAGGTCGTAAAATCTGGAAGATGTCGTTAGGTGACATCGCTGGTGAAGATGCCTTTATCTATCAGCAATGTGTCGATAACGGCTACGTTCTTTTAGGTTATGGTTATGACATAGATTTCTCTGACGCAGCCGATCGTAAGCAAGTGGCTCAAACCTACCGTAGCAATAATGTCGCAATTGAGAACGAAAGCTATGACTATCAAGTTACATCAGTAAACAAATTCAAAAATGAGATGGCTATGGGTGATCTCATTGTCGTTTCGGATGGCAACCGTAAGTTTCGTGCTATTGCTGAAATTACCAGCGATTATTATTTTGATAACTCAGCTATTGACGATGTTAGCTATTCTCAAGCAAGAAAAGTTACTTGGCACAGAGTGTACGAACCATCACTGCCAGTTGATGAATTGTTTAAGAAGAACTTGTCTCAAATGACTTTGTATCGATTATACGAATCCACCATCGATACTGAAAAACTCCAAACTATATTACAAGGTAGTGCTGACAGGGGTAACGTAGCGCCTGGACGCACGCTAGGTAAGTATCAGATTGAATCAATTTCTGAAGAGCTAATTACTATTCGCAAGCCTAATGGTTCTGATCTGCCAATGCCCAAATCGATTGTTGACGAGCTTTGTGATTTAGTTCGATCTGGTGATAT
Organism: Vibrio sp. TRT 29B02; assembly: GCF_050113655.1. Lineage (NCBI taxonomy): Bacteria > Pseudomonadati > Pseudomonadota > Gammaproteobacteria > Vibrionales > Vibrionaceae > Vibrio > Vibrio sp. TRT 29B02. The sequence goes on along the minus strand of NZ_JBNJOJ010000008.1, from coordinate 15,873 downwards.
TTCTATTGAAGATATCAAGCAAAAAAGGGTGTTTGATAAAGTAGATACGTTGATGGAGAAGTATCTAGTAAATGGCTACCCTAATGTATTGGGGCCATTAGTTGATGAGATTGTTAGCAAAGGACTATCGCTATCGAATCAAGCATCCTCGGATAAGAGAGTGTTGATTATTGATGAGATTAACCGAGGTAATATCTCCAATATCTTTGGTGAGTTAATCACTTTGATTGAACCCAGTAAGAGGGTGGGTGCTAAAGAAGCACTATCGGTTAAATTGCCATATTCAAAAAAGCCTTTTTCAGTTCCTGATAACTTACATATTGTTGGTACGATGAACACGGCTGATAAGTCGCTCGCTCAGATCGATATCGCGTTGCGTCGTCGTTTTCAGTTTGAAGAAATGATGACTAACTACGAACTGCTTGCAGAAATTCCATTAATTGATGGTATTGACATTGAGCAGATTGTTCGGGTTATTAATAAGCGAATAGAGTTACTGTACGACCGTGAGCACACGATAGGCCACAGCTTCTTTCTATCACTAAAAGATAACCCGTCGATTGAACATCTAGCTGAAATTTTTGAATTACAGCTCCTTCCATTGCTGGAAGAGTATTTCTTTGAAAACTGGGAACGAGTAGCAATGGTATTGGGCGATCATCTTAAAACAGATGAAAGCTTACGCTTTGTTGTTGAGCAATTTGACGCGAACGAAATTGCTCAGTTGATGGGAGATGATTGGGACCAAGTGGGCATACAGCCTTATGTTAGAAACGATCACGCCTTTAAAGTCGCCGCAGCTTATATCGGTATCTATTCTTAATGTTTAGTAGGAATCATGACTCCGTGATTGCCGTTCGTGAATTCGGCTTGTTACTCAATGGTGGTAATGAGTCGAGTACCGACTGCCACTCAATACCAAGTAAAGCGTTTGAGTGGCTAATGGTTAACGGTCAAAGTAATAACCAAGATTCAGTTGATCTTATAAAGGTCAAAAAGCATGGTAGATCGATTGCTTTGCAAGTGATCAATTATGTGGGAGTGTTAGAAACCCCTTGTGGTACCCGCATTGAGATTCTTCCTAAGATATCAGATCAGGAAGACAGTCAATCAGCAACGAAAGTGCTTCTTAAGATGCTTTCAACGGTTCATAAGCTGAACATGCATAAGTTTGAAAACACTTCCCTTCAAACGTTAAACAGACCTCTATTTGAAGCATTGATTGGTTTTTTCTTGAAAGAAGTCTCGGATGTAATTAAGAAGGGTATCCGTAGCCAGTACACTAGAGTTCAAGAGCGTAAGCCATATTTAAAAGGGCAGCTACAAACTTCAAAGCAACTCAACCAGAGGCCGGGTTGTCTCAATAGTTTCCACATTTCTTACGATGAGTTTTCACCGGATAGAGCGGAGAATAGATTGATACGCTCTGCGCTTAATCAAGTAATGAAGTGGTCTAAAAATAGCGATAACTTGCGTTTAGGTGGTGAATTACAATTTGCACTTGATGATATCCCTTGCTCTAAAAATTATGCATTGGATTTTCGTCAGTGGTCAAAGGATCGTTCTCTTATTCACTATCGCGATGTGAAGCCATGGTGTGAGTTAATTTTGAGTTATCAATCACCAGTATCACTATCAGGGGGGCATAATGGCATCTCGATGCTTTTCCCGATGGAGAGCCTATTTGAGCAATACGTAGCGCTCAGGCTCGGGAAGTCGCTTTCTCATGAGCTCACGTTAAGAACTCAAGCAAGCAGTTGCGCCCTAGTAACTCATACGCCCCTTAACGGAAAGTCTCAACAGTGGTTTAGGCTCAAGCCTGATATTGTTGTTAGCGATAATAGTACGTGTAAGCCGATCTATGTGGCAGATACAAAGTGGAAGCTAATTAACGAAAAGCAAACGACCGCTAAGCAGAAGTATGGGATCAGCCAATCTGATATGTATCAAATGCTTGCTTATGGCCAAAATTATTTGGATGGGGCAGGTTTGGTTTATCTTATCTATCCTGCATATGAGCACTTTAAAGAGCCTCTACCTCTATTTAGATTTGATGACAGGTTGTCGGTTAGAGTTATTCCCTATGACCTCGTGAGTGATGAGTGCGAGCTGTTGAGGACAGAAGCGGCAGTATTGTACTGAGTCCTTACTTTTCCATATTTAGTATTTTATTCGTCACTGTGAGTGATGCCGTCGAAATATTCTTGGAATTCGATAGATTTCTTTAAGTAATACCTGAGGTAATACATGTTAGTGTTTGCTCTTAAAAAATGCTTTAAATCATAGTTTTATTGCGTTAATCCTGTTGTCTCACTCCCACATTCTAAAAGGTCTGATTTATCAGGCCTTATTTGATATCTGAAGGTTCTACATGATAGCAATAGCTCACAATGGAGCTAACAAATGCTACCACGCTCGTATCTTTAGTGGCGTTATTCGAGAGCAACATATGCTTGATTTGTGATCCGAGTGGGCGATTAAACATCACACTAGATTTACGGCGTTCACAGTTCTGCGGATGGCTTTTGTATAAGATTTTCATCACAGAATCTAATTCATTTCTAATACTTTATCGCCTTATGCAACCTAGCCGTATATCATGCAGGAACAGTGATGCTTGGTTTGATATATGTCCGCAACTACTTCTTTTTACAACAACAATGCCTCAAAGCTAGCTCAGCAATACGATTCCCTAGAATTCGAATCTGTTCACCAGTCTTGGACTGAATATTGGCCTCAATCGGGTGATGTTGTTTTGGATGTTGGCGCTGGATCTGGAAGAGATGCAAGGTGGATGAGTGCCCGTGGCTGTGAAGTGTTTGCTGTTGAGCCATCAACTAGATTGCTTGAGATCGGCAACTATAACTGTTCGGAGCAAGTCGTCTGGTTACATGACTCATTACCTTATTTAAAACACGTGATCGAGCTAGAAAAGCAGTATGACTTAGTTCTGTTGTCGGCGGTTTGGATGCATCTTCCCGTTCAGCAAAGATCTATCGCTATAAAGGCATTGTGCAGTCTCCTGTCAGACGAGGGTGTCTTGGTTATTACATTACGTCACGGCGAGTTTAAAGATGCTCGTGAGACTTTTGGTGTCTCCGTATTTGAGCTGGATAAATTAGCTAGTGATGTCGGATTGGTTATCTGCCATATCGAAGATGGCAAAGATTCGCTGAAGCGAGAAGAGGTTACTTGGCAAACTGTTGTGATGAAGAAAACCTCTGGTTTGGAGGTGTAAACATGTCATACAACTTTTATCCAGACAAGTTTCGTAACCTGAATATGAACATCTCGGGTGGTAAGAAAAGCCCTCATAAAGTATGCATGCTCCTAGCGGTTATGGATTTAATCCAAGCAGGGCATATCGCTTTAAACAAAATCGAACTCAATCAGCCGCTAAAAGAGAGATTCACAGAACACTTCAACAACTTTTCTCACGGCAAAGACAAAAACACACCAGAGAACCCATTCTTCCATCTGAGAAGCGAGGGATTCTGGCACCTCGCCTATCACGCTGGCTATGACGAAATGACGACCAGTCGCTATTCCTCAAAAGCGATCGCCTATGCGTATCTAGACGATGAGCTATTTAACGATATGAAAAGCTTTATCGTTAGCAATGAGCTGAAAGAAGCGCTGGTTTCAAATTTTACAGACTTTGCATCCCTTTACTATCAGTGGCTGATGGATATTGGTAAGTCGGAGAAAACCGCAAAAAATTATCTTGGAGCAATTCGTGGTTCAATTTCAAACTGGTTAATGGATACGGGGGAAATCTGTGAGCCATTGACCGAAGTGACTTCCTACCGTCGATTTACTCAGTATGAAGAGAAAGTCAGACAGCTAGAGGTTTTTAAACTAACGGATCGCAAGGGTAAAGGAATGTACAGCGCTGCGCTGACCCATTACAACAAGTTCCTAGCCGATTTAGCCCAAATAGATGTGAACGCAGACATTCGGCAGGTCATGGTAGACAAAAAGCTAACCGACACCGAAAAAAGCATCATGGTCAAAACCAGAATGGGTCAAGGTCACTTTAGATCTCAGTTGGTGCAGATGTGGGGAGGCTGTGCCGTTACAGGGTATCGCAATACACAACTTTTGCTCGCTTCCCATATAAAACCTTGGCGCGCTTCAAACAATAAAGAAAGGCTGGATAAGTTCAACGGATTGCTGCTGCTCGCTAACTTAGACAAAGCGTTTGACCTCGGTTTTATCTCCTTTGACGACAACGGCAAGGTTCTTATCTCAGAGTATCTTGAAGCGCCAGAAGTCATCGGCCTAAGAGACGATATGTCGTTTAGGATCGTGCGTGAGCATAAACCATATCTGGCACATCACCGAGGTGAGTTGTTTAAGGGGAGGTAATCTGCGTTCCTGAAAGCGCACTTGCTCATGTTCCCTTCATCCAACCTTAAAGGAGCGCATGGGTGTTTGGCATGATTTGCCACCCGCGCAGATATCTGATTTTCCATACCATTTTAAGGTAATTTCGGCGTAATTAATGAATATTGCTTCAAATCCCGCCAGTTAGCAGTCGTCCATAACGGTTCTATTGATATACGATATGTTTACCGTCCCATAAATATAAACGAGTAAATTATGGCTCATACGGCATACTTATCTATCATGGGTAAAAAACAATACTGTATCTCTCAAGGCTGTAACACCAAAGATTCAATCGGCAACAAGGCTCAAGAATCTCATAAAGATGAAATCACGGTTCTGGCTTGTAACTTCACCTTAAACAAGCAGGGAGGCCCAACGGAAGTGGCGATTACCAAACCCGTAGATAAGTCTTCGCCATTACTCGGCAACGCCCTTTCCAAACAAGAGCATTTGCAATGCACTATCAAATTTTATCGAACCAATGAGCATGGTCATAACGAAAACTTCTACACGATTGAATTAGTTGATGCGTTGATTACCTCTCTGTCATTTGATCAACCAAACGTACTTACTTCCGGAGATGAAGATATGTCTGAGATATTCCATCTCACATACCGCGACATAATCTGGAAACATAACATGGCCGGTACAGAAGGTTATCAAATATGGGATAGATACTTAGGATGAGAAACCAAACCGCACCAGACTCATGGGACATTCGTGAAGTCGAAAAAGCCGCTAAAGGGCTCACTATGCAAGCTGTTACGCTTTCACATCGCCACATCTCGAATGGCGGTCTGAAGATGCAGTTTGTTCGTGAAGTCGATCGGTTTGAGCAATGTCTGGTGAACGATTATAAAAGCGGTAAGAAGGACAAAGAGACAGTATTCAAAGAGCTTCAAAAAGAAAAACAAAGTCTGATCGAGCAAGGTAACTTGATCTTTAAAAAAGGAATTGGCTTTGTCGCTGGTGTCATGCAGGTAACAACAGGCGCGGGAATATGTTACGCCTCAGCGGCGGTCTTATGCTTAATTGGTGGTCCAATGATGGCTCATGGCACCAACAATCTGTATGAAAATGGCAAGTACTTTTGGGATGGCGATGAGAATGCAACAGGGCCGGTTCGCAAAGGCTATCAACATGCAGCGGAATCGCTAGGTTACTCAGAATCACACGGTGATATTGCCTACTATGGGGCCGATTTAGCCTTGTCTGCTTATGGGGCATTCGCTAAAAGCACTACGGTTAAAAATGCTTGCGAGGCGTACCAGATTGCCTCCAAACCTAACTTAAATCCGATGCCGTGGACAAGAACTCAAAAAGCCAAGCAATTTAAACTATTTAGGTATAGTGCTGAAGATTATCTAAGAGGTTATCAAGCGTCTTCAAAAGTAGCGCTATTAAATCAAGCACTATCAGATGGTTATACTCTTAAAACAATGAAAGAAATAGCAGATGATTGATGTCGCCAAGTTTTTAATAGTAACCATTTTAATAGTTTTTATTTTCAGGAAAGTGGCTCGTTACAAGTTTACAAAAAATATTCTAAGATTAGCTTATTGCATTTTTGTCTTCTTTCCGATTCTTTTAAATTACTACTCTATTTTTATGAGTGGTTATCCATTTTTTGAAACGCTTGAGCCATTTATTCCTAATTACTCAAACAATGACCTAATTTCTTGGCTTAGCTTTGGTGTATGCATTTACTCAGGGTTCCTTATCCCTAAACATCCGGAAGAATCTGGATGATAATCTCATACATATATCAGATTGACTATGATTACATTAATGTTGTTTTGGACGTTTTCTCTCATTCTTATCTATGTCACAAGAACAAAACTTAAAAGGACACACACGTTAAACCCACGGGTATAATCGTTGAGGCGTCTGTCCTTTCAACGCCCTAATGTCCCATTCATCCAACCTTAAAGGAGCGCATGGTGTTTAGCATGATTTGCCACCCGTGCAGATATCTGATTTTCCATACCATTTTAAGGTAATTTCCGCGTAATTAATGAATATTGCTTCAAATCCCGCCAGTTAGCAGTCGTCCATAACGGATCTATTGATATACGATATGTTTACCGTCCCATAAATATAAACGAGTAAATTATGGCTCATACGGCATATTAAATCCGATGCCGTGGACAAGAACCTCAAAAGCCAAGCAATTTAAGTTATTTAGGTATAGTGCTGAAGATTATCTAAGAGGGTATCAGGCTGCTAGTAAGATATCTCTTGGTGCTAGTGCTTTTAGTGATGGGATGACTGTTGATCAGTTACATAAAGAGCTTTATAAATGATTAATATTGTAATATTTATATTAATATCACTAATGATAATGGTTACTGCTAGGAAAATAAAGAAGTGTAGGTTGACCAAAATTCAGTATTACTTATATGTTCCGTTATATATAGCAATTGGAGCACAGTATTACTCAATATTTAATTATGGAATGAACCATAATGGTTTGAAAGTTGAAGTGATATTTTTTGAAAGTTTCTTCGCTGATTTTTTGCCAAATAATACAATACAGATATTTAGCTTAGCTATTGATGCTTATCTTCTGTTCTTTTGCTTTCCCAAGCACTATGATTCGACAGAATAGTAATGACAATTCAGTATACATTTACGTTTACATTGTTTCGGTATAGTGCAGAAGATTATTTAAGAGGTTATCAAGCAATGAGCAAATCTGCGTTAGGGGCCGAATTAGGATCAGATTTCTACAATATCGATACAATTAAGGAATTGAATAATTGAAAGATGTTATGTTCTTTTTGACTACGATTGCGATTCTGCTCACTTTAAGGCGGATATCCTACTTTACCTTTAACAGTTCAGTATACATTTACGTTTACATTGTTTTGGTTATTGGTTTTACTGGTGGTAATTACTACTCAATTTTTATGAATGGAACTTTATTAATGAACATGCTTCCAGAAGTATCATTCAAAAATAATGAAGTAATACGTTGGTCTAGCATCTTGGTTTGCTTATATTTAGGGCTATTAATACCAAAAAGGCGTCATAAATAAATCCCATTTTTTGATTTGTTTGATCTCAAGTTATGACGGGGTAAAGCGGGGGGATTCTTGTATAGAGGGGCTAAAAAATGATCACTATTACATACATACTTACCTCACTTTTGCTTATTTACCTAATCTTGGGATGCAATGGCTCTCATGCGGTTTATTTATAATCACACTGATTTTTTGCTTCCCCCAAAGATCATAATAAATGATTGATGTAGTGATATTTTTAACAATGACTACTGTGATAATCTTTGTTTTCCGTAAGGTGGCTGGCTATGATTCGACGGCTACATCAAAGGCCTGAGTGAACAGGCCTTTATGATTTAAACTAAGGTTCGTAGAAGTATTCTTGCTCAGTTACCCAACCTTGGTTCTAACTCAGTTTGTTGGTTTTCCTTGCGGTTGGCTTTGGCAATAAATAGTAGGCCAATCACAGGCACAAAAATCGCTGCGTATGGGATCATGCTTGCACCCATATGGCTGTCGAGAACCATACCACCTAAGAATCCACCAAATGCATTGGCTAGGTTAAAGGCAGAGATGTTTGCTGTCGCAGCCAGTTCTTGGCCCTCGCCACCGTGATTCATTACTCTAAGTTGCATCGCTGGTACATTAGCAAACGAGGCAATCCCAAATATAAAGGTTGCAGCTACAAACAGGATTTTGCTCTCGACAGTCAAGCCAACAAGTAACAGGCTTGTAATCATGGCAACTGCCCAAAACATCGAGGCTTTTTGCAAGTTTTTGTCCGATGAGCGACCACCCAGCGTGTTACCAATGATTAGACCAACACCGATAATGACCAGAATCCAAGTCACTGCATTGTCGCCAAACCCGGTAATGTGTGTGGCAATTGGTGCAATGTAGCCATACAAAGTCATAAAGCCCGACCACGCAAATACCGTAATGGCTAAGCTAATCAATAGCATTGGATTTTTGAATGCAGTTAGCTGCGCTTTTACATCTTTGGCTTCGTCATGGCCGCTGGATTGAATCACAGAGGTAATAAACACCAGTGCGATTAAACCAAATGCGGCAACGGTCAAAAATGTCGTATGCCAGCCGAATTGTAAGCCAATCCACGTGCCGCCAGGTACGCCCAACACGTTAGCTAACGTTAAGCCTGCAAACATTTGTCCTACTGCACGCCCAGCCATTTTCTCACTGACCAAATTGGTCGCCACCACAGCGCCGATGCCATAAAAAGGTCCCTGAACTAACCCCGTAATCACTCGGCTAACCATCAGCACAAAGTAGTTAGGTGCAAAAGCAGACATCAAGTTACCAAGAATAAACAACACCATTAGCCCAGCTAACACAGATTTTTTGTTGAAGCGTGCTAGATAGATAGTGAGAAGTGGTCCACCAAAGACGATGGCAAGAGCATAAGCACTGATTAAGTAGCCCGCTTGCCCTTCGGTGATAGCAAGTGAGTGGGCGAGTTGAGGAAGAATACCAGCAATGACAAATTCAGCAGTGCCTATGGCAAAAGCGGCAAGTGTCAAAATCCATACCTGAAGCGGCATTTTTTCATTTTTCATCGGAGAACCTATTTAAATAGAGTTGGAAGCGACTGACGTCGAGCGAAGCGCAAGACGCCAGTGGTCATAAAGGGTTAGCCAAGCAGTGCTCCGCCATCGACGTCAACCACAGTGCCGGTCATGTAGGTGTTTTCAATGACCAAACGGTACGCTTTTGCTACGTCATTGGCTTCGCCAACTTTGCCAGCAGGCAGGCTGCTTTGGTTGCGTTCGTACATGGCATTTCTGTCTGCTTCGTTCATGCCACTGTAGGCATCGGTTCTGGTTAGCCCTGGGCTGATAGCATTGACTCGTATCGGAGCCAGTTCTTTCGCCATGACTTTTGTCGTCGCTTCGATGGCAGCATTAATGGCGGCTTTGACATAGGTATTAGCGACAACCTTGCGTGACAACATGCCCGATGTTAGCGTGATTGAGCCACCTTTCTTGATGTAGCGCGCGCCGTGCTTAGCGGCGTTGATCGCGCCCCAAAATTTGGTGTCGAAAGCGAACTTAGCTTGTGAAATTTCGACATCAATGACTTTGCCTGCTGGAGCATATGAGCCAGCGGTGACGATAAGGTGATCGATAGCACCAATAGACTCAAAATAGTGGTAGACAGATTGCTCGTCACTAATATCAAGCCCAGTCTTGCGACTAGCAGTGTGAACTATGGTGTTCTCGTTCTTTAACTGTTGAGCCAGTTCGGCCCCAATACCAGATGTTCCGCCAAGCACAACATAAACCGTTTTTTCGTTTTTCATGGTTATTCTCCAATCTGATTTTGATGGAGCCAGTATATTGCTTGGATAGAATTTGATAATTGGCTAGTATTTGAATTGATTATTCGGTTCTCATGAATAATGAGATTAAGGAGCATGCGTGGATAAGTTTACAGATATGACCTTGTTTATCAGCATCGTCAAGAATCAAGGGTTGGCCGCCGCAGGAAGAGAGCTGGGGTTATCTCCAGCCACGGTAACGGCAAGGTTGCAGTCTCTTGAAGATAGGTATGGCGTAAAGTTGATTAATCGTACTACAAGGCACATTTCGTTGACGGACTCCGGCGCACTCTATCACAAAGCTTGTTTAGACATTATCGACAGCGTTAAAGAGACGGAAAATCTACTTCAAACCGGAACAACAGAGGTACGTGGCACGCTAAAAATCTCTGCGCCTCGTGATATTGGTAAGCAATACATATCGCCAATCTTATCGGAGTTTAGTGAGCTCTACCCAGAAGTGATTCCTTACCTCTATCTCAACGATAACTTATCTAACATTGCTGAGTCTGGGCTCGATATTGTTATCCGTTATGGGGCATTGGCAGATAGCTCACTCATCTCGCGTAAGCTCGCCTCTAGTCGACGAGTTCTATGTGCGTCACCACAGTATTTGGCCAAGAGAGGGACACCGATCACGCCACAGGAACTGGCTCAACATGATTGTCTCGCCTTGGTACGGAGCAGTGAAGAGCTCAAAACATGGCATTTCCAAGACGACCAGCAGCATAACGTTGTCAGCGTGATACCAAAACGATTTTCTGATGATGGGGAGGTGATTCGTCAATGGGCATTGGATGGAGCCGGAATTGCCCTGAAATCGATTCTCGATGTTCAAGAGGATATCAAGCAGCAGCGCTTAGTGACGCTGCTTAATGGATATATGAAGAACTTCAATACCTCGATATCGCAAGCAGGCGCAGACTTAAACGTCATCTATCAGAGTCGTCAGTATCAACCTAAGCGCTTGCGCCTGTTTATCGATTTCTTGATTGAACGATTCCATCGTCAGTTTCCCCAATAGCGGCTTAACCGAGGGCGATTCGTGTTGCTAAAGGCGTATTTGTATTTGTCACTGGCGACGAATCAAACCTTAAAGTATCTCAGTTGGGCGGTAAGGTGCTCTGCGGTATTCGCCATTAACTGGCTATCTTCCGCGAGCGACTGAGAAGCGTGCAATACTTCGTTAGCAGCCAAGTGGATGCCAGTGACGTTTTCATTCATTTCGGTCGCAACAGCGCTTTGCTGTTCTGAGGCTGCGGCAATTTGAGCCACCATATCATTGGCGTTTTGCATTTCATCAACGATTAAATCGAGCTGCTTGCGTGTATTCTCTGAAGCTCGAACACTCTCCTCAACGTTTTCGTTACTGGTTTGCATCGCGGCGAAGGTTTTCTCTGCTTGGCGTGTGAGTTTTTCGATGGTCTGTTGCACTTCGTTGGTTGAGTTTTGCGTGCGACTCGCGAGGTTGCGGACTTCATCAGCCACAACTGCAAATCCACGACCTTGTTCACCCGCTCGTGCGGCTTCGATTGCAGCGTTAAGCGCTAGAAGGTTAGTTTGCTCAGACACCTCTCGAATCACACCGACCACATTGCTGATCTCTTGGACGCCAGATTGCAGGTCGCGCACCAGCTCGTTCGCTACTGAGATATTATCAGACACATGTGCAATAGACTCCGAAGTACGCTTCATCGTCTCGTCGTTGTTGTGTGCATGGTCGACGACTTTGTTGGTGCTCGCGGCGGTGTTTTCAGCATTGGTCGCAACATCCGAGATGGTGGCGCTCATTTCTGTCATCGCGGTCGAGAGCAACTCTAGTTGAGCGTGTTGTGAATTGACACTGGTAGCGGCTTCTTCACTAGCCTGAGCAATTTGGCATGCCATGGTGCTAGATTGAGCCGCCGATTCATTCGCCGTACGTAATGTTGACTGGAGTTTGTCCATCATTTTATCAATCTGGCTACTCATGTCGCCAAGTTCGTCTTTGCGCTTCATGTTCATACGAACTCGTAAATCACCATCGGCAATCAAATGGGTGTGATCAATCAGTCGATGAAGTGGGATCAAAATGTTGTTGGAAATCATATATCCCATGCCAAACAGTAACGCAGATAAGAGAAGGGCAACAATCGCTTCTTTAATCGCCAAGGCATAAAACGCTTCTTGAATGTCGGCAACCATGATTCCGGAGCCGATAATCCAGTTCCACTCAGGAAACAATTGTACGTAAGAGATTTTATCTTTTAGCTCTCCGTCTGGGCTTTTCCACTGATACTCTAAAAAGCCTTTTTGAGTTGGTGATTTGGATATCGAAACCATCTCACGCCAGTGGAATTTGCCACCGCCGTCTTGAAAGTTTTCCGCACTTTTGCCATTAAGTTCTGGCTTGATAGGGTGGAGCACGACCGTGAGGTTTTGATTCAGAATCCAGAAATAGTTGTTGCTGTCATATCTAAGCGCTTCGATTGCAAGTAGAGCTTGTTGCTTCGCAACATCATTTCCTAACAGTTGGCGCTGATCGTAATAGTGCTTTGCTAAACTGACTACTGCTTCTACTTGGGCGCTAAGTTTGCTTTCACGCTCAAGCATGGAAGAGTTGCGTTGTTGAATCAGGTTGTAGGCACAAGCCATGGCAATGAGAATTGCCGATAAAACCACGATGGATGCGAGCTTTGATTTGATAGAGAGATTACTTAGCCTCATTGTTAGCCCCTTAGAGTTATAATTATTGATATTTCTGACGTTGAATTGGAATGAATGTAGCAATTCTTCTTTTATCTGTGGCGATGTAGCTCATAATTTCAGTTGATACATTTTGTTGCACAGCGATTAAGTGCATTTGATCAAACTAACACTAAAGAGTAAGGTCTATGGGGCGGGATATTTGTATTACTCGCGGCGACTGATGCCATACATCAAAAGGCCCCAGCAGAGTGCTAGGGCGCTAGATTTCAGAGGGATATTGATTAGTGTTGAATCAGTTGTGCGGCTTTCTTCATCGCTTCTTTGGTTGAGCATTCAATCACATTGGCGTTAGCGAAGCGTTGCGCGTCTTTAACTTGAATGTCGTGGGCTAAGATAACCAGCTTCGCGTTAGCGACATCTAGGTCGGTGATGCGGTTCTGGATACCATTTTGACCTTGTGTCTCTACTTTAATCTTGATGCCAGCTGCTGCGCCTGCTTTTTCTAGCGCTTTAGCAGCCATAAAGGTATGCGCCACGCCTGATGGACAACATGTGACGGCTACGATGTCGTATTCGCCCTCACCCGCAACAGGAGCTACTTGTGCAGGAGTCGCTTCGACTGTTGTCTCTTCCGTCTCTTCTTCAGCGACCGGTTTCCAGAAGCCCACAATAAGAGCCGTTGTTAGTGAGCCCAGTGCAATACCGACCACATACATTGGAATGTTGCTTGAGACTGGCGCAGTAATCAGACCGCCCCATGGTGCATGCAGTAGTACGTCAGTGAGGAAGCCGAACACACAACCTACGTCATAATCTAGCGATTATGGATGGTTGTCTGTGGTAACTTGTTGAAAGTTAACAATCTTTAGTTTTTGTTTTAAGTGCCATTGCGTATTTGAGTATTGTTTTCTTACTCAAATATGCCTCTGTAAATAGGAGCTTGAAATGAAAAAAACACCCCTTACTCAACGATTTGTTGAACGAGTCAAACCCACTTCAACCGCGCAAGAATATTATGATACTAAGGTCTCTACACTGTACTTGCGAGTTTACCCATCAGGAAAACGAGTGTTCTTTGTTCGTTTTCAGCATAACGGCTTGAGACAGACACATAAGCTTGGGTGTACATCAAACTACCCATTACGTAAAGCTAGGCGAGAAGCATTGCAGTTAATTCAGCAGGTGCGCAGTCCGAAACAGGATGTTTTGCCTTCAATGACGCTACAGACGTTCGGCCAAGAGTTTTTTGCTCGTTATCCTCGCCATTGGAAGCCTAGTACCTTGAAAAAGAACGAAAGTGCCTTTCGTCTTCATATTGCTCCTTATCTTGGAGATAGGGAAGTGCAATCTATTGTTCGACACGATGTTGAACAATGGTTTGCTCAATTGGCTCATGTGAAAGGCTCCGCCAATCAAGCACTAGTGTTGCTATCGGTTATGATGCAGCAATGTGAGGAATGGGGATATCGTCTTCCAAATAGTAACCCTTGTCGTCGATTTAAGCGCTATAAAGCAGGCAAGGTAGAGCGTTATCTCAACAAGGATGAATTGTGCCGATTATGGAAAGTGTTAGGCATGTTAGAGGAGAGGAATTTAAGCGAAGTCATGATAATACGCCTGTTGATATACACAGGTTGCCGTTCATCGGAAGTCAGAGCTTTACAATGGAAAGAGTATAGGGGAGGGAATTGGCATTTACGGGATAGCAAAACGGGAGCTAAAACCGTTTATCTTTCTTCACAGGTAAGAGCTTACCTTGATAGGTGGCAGTCCAATGGTGATTATCTGTTTCCTGCGTCATGCAACACTCAACCGATATCATCGCATAGGTTAGGGGCATTTTGGTGTCGTGTTCGTCGGTTAGCAAGCTTGGAAGGGGTACGCTTACACGATTTACGTCATACCTATGCCAGTATTGCCATTCAATCAAAAGTAAACTTGATGGTACTTAGTCATCTCTTAGGGCATGCAGATGCCGAAACAACGCTAAAGTATGTGCACTTAGGGCGTGATGATGTATGTCAGGCTGCTTCTCGTGTGTCGGATGTTTTGGCTAAGGGGATGCGCTTATGAAGTCATTATTACTTACTTCTAAAGTGATTCAATCGCTGAACTCAAAAACACGAACGTATACCGTGTGGGATACACAAGTGCCTGCGTTAGGGGTTCGAGTTTATTCTGATGGACGCCGTTTTTATGTCACGCACTTACCCACGGAGAGTAAGAAGTTAGCGTTAGTTGGGCAACTGACATTAACAAAGGCTCGTCAGCATGTACAAGCGCTACAGATGTCTTTTCTTAAAAAAAGAAAGGGTGGGGCAGTACGATTGACTCGCTTTGATGTATTTGTGAAAGAAGAATGGACAGATAATGTTTGTCGAACATGGAAAACAAGTTCGCAAGGTACAGCAAGAAGTGCGTTACAAAGGCATTTACTCCCTGAGTTTGGCCGTTACCCTGTTAGTCGTATTGAACCGTGTCATGTGCACCGTTGGTTCGATGAACTCAGTCAGGTTTACGCTGGAACCGCCAACCGTAATCTTGATGTGCTTCGTTCTATTTTCAAGTATGCGGTGAACCAAGGTTATTGCGAGAGTAACCCTTGCGATGGACTTAAACAAAATCGTAAGCAAAAAGTGAATCGGTTTTTGAGTTTAGATGAGTTATCACGGCTTAGTGAGGCGTTATTCGTCGTAAGCCAGCAAGGAGATATGGAAGCATGTTGTTGTCAGGTACTCAAACTGGTTCTGTTAACGGGATGCAGAATATCAGAGGTGACGGGGTTGCAGTGGTCTTTTGTCAAAGACAAGGAGTGGTACTTACCAGACAGCAAAACGGGGGCGAAGGTCGTGTACGTGGGTAAGGAAGCACAAAAACTCCTTTCCTTTGTATCAAAACAAGCATGGTCGCAGCGTAATGAATCACAAGACGATGTATTTACACCTCTATGTGATTTTGTGAGTAGACCGACTAAGGTCGGTGCGGTATGGCAGCAAGTACGAGCTTTAGCGAATATTGAAGATGTGCGTATTCACGATTTACGCCATACCTTTGCCAGTTATGCAGTATTAGAGGGTTATCCTCTTCCGATGGTGTCGAAACTGTTAGGTCACACACGCCTTTCATCCACGCTCCGTTATGCTCACGTGAATGATGCTCACGTATCGCAATCTGCGCAGATAATGGGAGATAAGATTAGTGAGTTATTGGTCGGTAAACTTGAGAGTAAGCCGAAGCCTAAAAAACGGCAGGTGAAGGTGTCTAAATCAATATCTGAATCTAAGCCTCAAGCAACACAAGAGCTTACTAAGGAGCAGGTTTGGAAAATTAGAGATGAAATGGACTTTTTATCTTGGTAAATGGATATTTATTGTTACATAAGTGTAAACCTCCCCTAAACTAGTGGCATACCATTTTAGAGTTCTTCGGCTTAGACTGAGCATAGAAGGAGAACCCGCG